>JAHDGP010000148.1:328-9482 GCA_020627525.1 Bacteroidota bacterium | reverse complement strand
CCTATGTTTTCTGTCCTAACAGGATTCGCATTTATTTAACTTTTGCTCAATTTCACATTGACATTCAATACTTACCTCAATCTTAACGCATTTCTTCAAGGCTCCATATTCCAAATACAATGGAGGTTTCACAGTTTCCGATTTACCTTTCTGTATTTCAGTAAAATCAATGAAACAGATTTTTTTTAATTTTATCTGTGAAAATCTGCGTAATTCGTGGTGTATTTTCTCAACACAGATTAAACACATTCTTTTTTAAAATGGCAAATATTCCAACCAACAGTTGCACAAACAAAAACTATACTATATATTTGCACAAAACATTTCAAACAATGAACTTTAAAAATTTACATCATCATCATTTTCACAATTGCAGTCAGGCGATAAGGAAATGATATGTGTAAAACTAAATAAAAAAATATCTAAACCCGTCTGAGTAAATCAGACGGGTTTTTTAATACGCTAAACCTCCGTTTACTCAGGCTTTTATTAAATACATTAAAATGAGTAAACTAAAAATAGCTATTCAAAAAAGTGGAAGACTTAACGAGTCCTCATTAAAACTATTAAAGGACTGCGGCATCTCCATATCCAACGGAAAAGACCAATTAAAAGTAACTGTCCCTAATTTTCCCCTAGAAATTCTATATCTCCGAAACTCTGACATCCCTCAATACTTAGAAGATGGCGTCATAGATCTTGCAATTGTTGGAGAAAATTTATTAGTCGAAAAACAAAAGAATGTAAACATCATTCAAAGGCTTGGCTTCTCAAAATGTAGAGTATCATTGGCAATCCCTAAAGACATTGAAGATGAATCGCCTAGTTACTTTGAAGGTCGTAAAATCGCAACATCTTACCCCAATACCCTCAATGCATTTCTCATTGAAAGAAACATTAAAGCAGAAGTACATGTTATTTCTGGCTCCGTAGAAATTGCTCCCAACATTGGTCTTGCTGATGGCATTTGTGATATAGTCAGTACTGGCAGTACTTTATTTAAGAATGGACTTAAAGAAACAGAGACCATCTTGAAGTCCGAAGCAGTTCTGGCAGGCTCTCAAAAGCTTAGCGATGAAAAACAAACAATTGCCAATCAATTGCTGTTTAGAATAAACACAGTACTTAGAGCCAAAAAAAACAAGTACGTTTTAATGAATGTTCCAAATGAAAAAATACAGGATGTCAGCGCAATTTTACCCGTTCTGAAAAGTCCAACAGTCCTTCCATTGGCTTTGGAAGGATGGAGCTCTATTCATTCTGTAATCGAAGAAGAAAAATTTTGGTCAGTCATTGACAAACTAAAAAATGCAGGTGCTGAAGGTATTCTAATTGTTCCAATAGACAAAATGGTAATCTAATGAAAATTTATAAATATCCAAACTCAGAAGACTGGGATGCACTTTGCAAAAGACCAGCGATAAACAGCAATGATCTAAACAATTTGGTTCAAGAGATTTTAGAAAATGTGAATAACAACGGGGATGAAGCACTGTTTGACTATGCCAAAAAATTTGACAATGTCGATCTCGAACAACTTGCGGTTTCTTCTATTGAAATTGAAAACGCCAAAAATAGTGTTCCACAAAAATTAAAGGCAGCGATCAATATTGCTAAAAATAACATTCAAATATTTCACCAATCACAAAAAGAACCAGCTCTAAAAATTGAAACAATGACAGGGGTTGAGTGTTGGCGCCAGTCTGTACCCATCGAGCGTGTAGGACTCTATATTCCTGGTGGCTCTGCCCCACTGTTTTCAACAATTTTAATGCTGGGTATTCCAGCAGTTTTAGCAGGCTGTAAAAACATTTTTCTTTGCACTCCACCAGACAAAGAAGGCAATGTAAACCCTGCAATTTTATACACAGCCAATTTGGTAGGCATCCAATCAATTTACAAAGTTGGAGGTGCGCAAGCCATTGCCGCCATGACCTTTGGTACAGAGACAATACCTAAAGCTGATAAAATATTCGGTCCCGGAAATCAATATGTAACCAAGGCAAAAGAGCTGGCACAAACCAAAGGAACAGCCATAGATATGCCAGCAGGACCAAGCGAAGTTTTAGTCATCGCAGATCAAACAGGTAATCCTGCATTTATTGCATCCGACTTACTTTCACAAGCCGAACACGGTGCAGATAGTCAAGTTGTCCTGTTATCTGATGATGAAAAAATACTAGAAGAATCCATAACCCAATTGAACATTCAAGTTGAGAAGTTGCCCAGAAAAGACATTGCGAAAGCTGCAATAAAAAATAGTAGGGCAATACTATTAAAAGATATTGATACTTGTGTTCAATTTAGTAACAACTATGCACCAGAGCATCTAATTATTGCTTCTGATAATGCAGATAATTTTATTGATAAAATACAAAATGCAGGCTCAGTTTTTCTCGGAAATTATAGTTGTGAAAGTGCTGGAGATTATGCAAGTGGAACAAATCACACGCTACCCACCAACGGCTTTGCTAAATGTTACAGTGGTGTTTCATTAGACAGTTTCATTAAAAAAATTACATTTCAAAAACTAAACAAAGAAGGCATTCAAAATTTAGGATCGTGTATTGAAACAATGGCTGAAGCAGAAGGATTGTTTGCTCATAAGAATGCTGTAACCATTCGTTTAAAATCTTTAGAAAATGTTTAATTTAAAAAAACTTATAAGACCAAATATTTTATCTCTAAAAGCCTATTCAAGTGCTAGAGATGAATACAAAGGAAAGTCTGGTATTTTTCTTGATGCCAATGAAAACCCGTTTGGAAAATACAATCGGTATCCCGATCCCTATCAGATAGATCTAAAAGAAAAGTTAGCCGAATATAAACAAACAAGTATTGAAAACATATTTGTTGGAAATGGAAGTGATGAAATTATTGATCTAACATTTAGAATATTTTGTGAGCCTGGAAAAGATAAAGTACTCACTTTTTCTCCTACATATGGCATGTATGATGTTTCAGCAAATATCAATAATGTAGAAGTTGTCAAAATTCCGTTGGATCAGAATTTTCAAATCAATTTGGTAGAAACGCAAAAATGTTTAACCGATCCCAATTTAAAAGTAATATTTATTTGTTCACCCAACAATCCAACAGGCAATACAATTAATGAAGAATCTATTGAATATTTACTTAACAATTTTAATGGACTAATATTTATTGATGAAGCATATATTGATTTTAGTAAAAAAAATTCTTGGATAAAAAACATTGAACAATTCCCCAATCTAATTGTTTCACAAACATTTAGCAAAGCTTGGGGTTTGGCAGCTGCAAGAGTTGGGATTGCTTATGCAAATACAGAAATTCTGTCATTTTACAATAAAGTAAAACCACCATACAATGTAAGCAAATTGAATCAAGAGGCTGCAATAAATGCGCTAAACAATATAGATCAGTTTCATCTAAATAAAACCATCATTCTAAACGAAAAAAGCTACATGCTAAAAATGCTTCAAGAACTAAACATTGTCAAAAATATTTATCCAACAGATTCAAACTTCATTTTACTAGAAGTGCAAAATGCCAATAAAATTTATCAAAGGCTGATTCAAAAAAAGATCATTGTCAGAAATAGAAACAGTGAAATAAACAATTGCATTAGAATTTCGATAGGAACAAAAAACGAAAACCAACAACTAATAAATGCACTTAAAAACCTAAATCAAATCGAACTATGAAAAAAGTATTGTTTATAGATAGAGATGGAACCCTGGTTATAGAACCACCTGTAGACTATCAACTTGACAGTTTAGAAAAACTCGAATTTTATCCAAAAGTATTTCAATTCCTTTCCAAAATTGTTAATGAATTGGACTATGAACTGGTAATGGTTACCAACCAAGATGGTTTGGGAACCGATTCTTTTCCTGAAGAAACATTTTGGCCTGCTCAAAACAAAATCATACAGGCTTTCCAAAATGAAGGCATTGAGTTTTCCGAAATTTTGATTGATAAAAGTTTTCCTGAAGACAATGCGCCCACTAGAAAACCCAGAACAGGTTTGCTTACAAAATATTTGTATGGCAACTACGATTTAGAAAACTCCTTTGTTTTAGGAGATCGGTTGAGTGATATGGAATTGGCTGTCAATTTAAAATCTAAAGGCATCTACTTGGGAGCAGAAACTTCTGAAACAGCAATTCTAAGCACAAAGGACTGGTCAGAAATTTACACCTATTTAAAAGCCATTCCACGCAGTGCTAAAGTAACTCGGACTACGAAAGAAACGAATATTTCAATTGAAATCAATTTGGATGGAAGTGGAAAAAATGACATAAACACGGGCTTAGGTTTCTTTGATCATATGTTGGAGCAAATTTCAAAACACGGAAATTTAGATTTGTTTGTCAAAGTAGCAGGTGATTTAGAGATAGATGAACACCACACCATTGAAGATACTGCATTGGCATTGGGTGAAGCCTTTTCGAAAGCATTGGGAAACAAGAAAGCCATTGAGAGATACGGTTTTTTACTACCGATGGATGATTGTTTGGCACAGGTTGCAATTGATTTTGGAGGTCGTTCTTGGCTGGTTTGGGATACAAGTTTTAAAAGAGAGAAGATTGGTGAAATGCCTACTGAAATGTTTATGCACTTTTTCAAATCTTTTTCCGACACAGCTAAATGCAATTTAAATATTAAAGCGGATGGGGAAAACGAACACCACAAAATTGAAGCTATCTTCAAAGCATTTGCTAAATCTATTAGGACTGCCGTTTCAAAAACGACAAATTATTCAATCCCAAGTACAAAAGGAATTTTATGATTACTATAATTAAATACAATGCGGGAAACATCGGTTCCATAAAAAATGTTTTGGATCAACTGGGTTGTGAAAGCATCGTCTCCGATGATACCTCAGAAATACTAAAAGCAGATAAAGTAATTTTTCCAGGTGTGGGCGAAGCCAGTTCTGCAATGAAATATTTGAAAGAAAAAGAACTGGACAAAACAATACTTTCTTTGACGCAACCAATGTTAGGCATTTGCTTGGGCTTACAACTAATGTGTAAATCTACTGAGGAAGGACGAACGGAGTGCCTGGGCATATTTGAAAATACGGTTAGAAAATTTCCACCAAAAAAGAAAGTACCGCATATTGGCTGGAATAATTTTAGCTCTACAAATGGCACCTTGTTTCATAATATAAATAATGAAGATGATGTTTATTATGTACACAGCTACTATGCAAATTTATCAAAACAAACAATAGCTACTTGCAATTACATTCAAACTTTCAGTGCTGCTATTCAACATAAAAACTTTTATGCTACACAATTTCATCCAGAAAAATCAGCTAAAATTGGATTTAAAATTTTAAAAAACTTTTTACAATTATGAAAATAATTCCTGCAATTGACATCATAGAAGGTAAATGTGTGAGACTTACCAAAGGTGATTACAATACAAAAAAGATATACAATAATGACCCTTTAGAAATAGCTAAAGCGTTTGAAGCGAACGGCATTCAGTTCTTACATGTTGTAGATTTAGACGGAGCCAAATCTAAACAAATAGTCAACCACAAAACACTTGAGTCTATTTGTACACAAACCAATCTTATTGTTGATTTTGGAGGTGGCTTAAAGTCAGATAGTGATTTAAAAATCGCATTTGAGTCGGGAGCAAGCCAGGTAACAATTGGAAGTATTGCAGCTAACAATCCTGAATTATTTATGAGTTGGTTAAAAAAATACGGCACAGAAAAAATTATTCTAGGAGCCGATTGCAAAAACAAAAAAATAGCAACTAATGGTTGGATGAAAACATCAGAAATTGATGTCATAGACTTTATTGATGATTATACTCAAAAAGGAATAAGCCAGGTAATTTGTACAGACATTTCAAAAGACGGAATGCTTGGTGGTTCCTCTCAAAAGTTGTATCAAGAAATACTAAATCAAACAACTGCACAATTAATAGCAAGTGGCGGTGTCAACTCTATTGACGAATTACATGAGTTAGAAAAAATTGGATGCTTTGGTGCTATAGTAGGGAAAGCTATTTACGAAAATAAAATCACACTAAAAGAAATACAAGCTTATGTTGAAAAAACGGATAATACCCTGTCTTGATATTAAAAACGGCAGAACCGTAAAAGGAGTTAATTTTATAAACATCAAAGACGCAGGTGATCCTATTGAATTGGCTGGGCGATATGTCGACGAAGGGGCGGACGAACTCGTATTTTTAGACATTACTGCGACCATTGAAAACAGAAAAACACTGATTCAATTGGTTCGAAAAATTGCGCAAAATATCAATATACCTTTTACTGTTGGAGGTGGAATAAAGTCTGTAGCAGATGTTGCAATACTAATAAATGCAGGAGCTGACAAGGTTAGTATAAATTCAGCTGCAGTAAAAAACCCATTGCTCATTTCTGAAATTGCACAAGAATTTGGAAGTCAATGTGTGGTGGCTGCTATTGACACAAAATACATTGACCGCAACTGGAAAGTTTTTGTCAGTGGTGGAAGAATAGAGACAAAACTTGAAACGGTTGCTTGGGCTAAGCAGATTGAAAGTTTGGGCGGAGGAGAAATTTTGCTTACATCTATGAACAATGATGGCACAAAAACTGGTTTTTCTTTAGACATTACAAATGAGGTTAGCCAAGCCGTAAACATTCCCGTAATCGCTTCTGGTGGCGCAGGAAAAATGCATCATTTTCATAGCTTGTTTTCTCAAACTGAAGCCAGCGCTGGATTGGCAGCGAGTATTTTTCATTTCAATGAAGTTGCTATTCCAACATTAAAAAATTATTTAAACGAAAATAAAATTCCCATAAGATGTCTATAGATTTTGAAAAAGGAAATGGATTGGTTCCTGTTATTATCCAAAACAGTAAAACGCTGCAAGTATTGATGTTGGGCTATATGAATCAAGAAGCTTTTGAAAAAACGGAAGCCGAGAAGAAAGTAACTTTTTTCAGCCGCAGTAAAAACAGGCTCTGGACCAAAGGAGAAAGCTCTGGCAATTTTTTACTAGTAAATGAAATTTCTATAGATTGTGATAATGACACCATTCTAATAAAGTGTGCTCCCAATGGACCCACTTGCCATAAAGGCACTACGAGTTGCTTTAATGAAGAAACATCTAAAGGTTTTGTCTATGAATTAGAAAATACCATTCACGAAAGAATAGACCAAAATAATGAATCTTCTTATACCAACAAATTATTTAAAAGAGGGATAAACAAAGTAGCTCAGAAAGTTGGGGAAGAAGCTGTCGAGTTGGTCATTGAAGCCAAAGACGATGATATTGATTTGTTTAAAAATGAGGCTGCGGACCTACTCTATCACTATCTCATTTTACTGAAAGCGAAAGGTGTAAAGTTTGAAGACGTAGAGGAAGTTTTGAGGAGTCGGGCGAAGTAAATTTTTAGTTTTTTTCGCAAGTTCCAATTACAAATTATAATAAATTTGATATTGATCCCATAGTTTTGAAGGCACTCGAAGGTCTGTAAAATCAGTGTTAAATATTTTCAAAACCTGATTAAAGTTTTCCATCTCCCTTGAATTGAATATTGCAGTTGACCCATTTTTAAGTCGAACCTTAATGATGACATAATGTTTATGGTACAAAGAGCCTACAATATCAATTTCATTTATAGCGTTTCTATCAAAACTTTCAGTCTTGCCTTTATTGTAATAATTAATTGTCCAAGTACCGTTTTCGTACTCCCAAAAGCATAGACTTCTATAAGAAAAGAAAGGCAAGACAAAAAATATTAACAAAACAAACACACCAATAATTATATTGGATTCTATCTCAACAGGAGATTTTGTCGTAAAATTCCAGAACAAAGCTGTAATGAAGCACACCCCACAAATCAGCAAGAAAAGTATGGTTAACTTTAGAAATGGTCTGGTTTTAAAAATTATTCTTTTTGGCAAAGTATACAGGTTTTAATCTATCAAATTAACGGAAAATTTATCAATTTCGTTCTTGCTTGGTAAGTGATTATGATTTTTTGGCAAGGTTATTGGAACAAAGCAGAGTTGCTTTTGCGAAATACAAGGGAATGGCAGAAAATTATTTACTATCAAAAAAGTTTGGTGCCTTGCATATATTTAGGCCTGGATACATTTATCCTGTCGAAAAAAGAGTGGAGCCAAATTTGATGTACCGTGTTTCTCGCACACTGTATCCAGTGCTAAAACTAATGGGAAAAGGGTTTAGTATTAAGTCAACAGAACTGGGTGAAGCGATGTTTAGAGTTGGCATAGATAAAACTGACAAGAACATTCTTGAGAATAAGGATATTTTGGAAGTACTTGATTGATCTTTTCTCCATCAAGTTTTAATTTTGTTTGCTTCCACAGTTAAAACAATATTTATGAGTTTCAGCATCCAACTTAACATTGCAATTTTTACACAAGACAATTTTTTCTACAACAGACTTAAACGGTCGACTGGTTTTATAAGTAAATACATCTGGAATTTCTTTCAAAAAACTGGATTCATTTCCTTTTTCAGTAATTAAAAACAAATCATCTTTAGCTCGTGTAATAGCCACATAAAACAACCTTCTTTCCTCTTCAAGTAACAGATCGTGCTTCGATTCTTTGATAACTTTGTAAATACGATCTTCCATCCAAATGTCTGGAAAGCCGCCACTCCCTTCGGTTAAGCCAATTATAAAAACAGCCTTTGCTTCTAAGCCTTTAGCAGAATGAATCGTCTTTCCCGAAACAAATATTCCAGCTTTTTTAAACCTTTCAAAATATGGATAATACATTTTATTTCGTCTATATAAAAATAAAATATCTTCCTTAGCATATCCTTTTTGAATCAATTTTCTTACTTGCGAAACAACAAAATCTATGTTTTCTGATTCACTAATTCCTGCATAAATATGAATTTTGCTACTGGATTTTTTAGCAGCTTGAACATTTTTTTTTACTTGAAACTTATTATTCTTAATTACTTCATTGCTTGCTCCAACAATATGATCATTGCTTCTATAGTTCATACTCAACTTAACAACCTCAGCATTTTTAAAATGATTTTTGAAATTTACAATATAATCTACATTAGACCCACGAAATCCATAAATGCTTTGCCAATCATCTCCAACACAAAAAAGCTGATTGTCATTTGTTAACAATAGTTTGACCATTTCAACTTGTAAGTTATTGACATC
>JAHDGP010000148.1:0-293 GCA_020627525.1 Bacteroidota bacterium | reverse complement strand
ATTTCAATCTAAACTTGTCTATTATTTCTTTGTGATTTTTAAACAATGAAATTGTTCTTATAAGCATATCATTAAAATCAAGATAAGATTTATTTATACAATAATCTTGGTATTGCTTAATTATTGGCATCGCTAAATTGTAAAAGTTACGTACTCTTTCATGTTTGTCTTTTTGAGAATCTATAAGAATTTTGTCTAAAGATTGATTTTCAACCTTTATCATATCAGAAACCCTCATTGTCTGCTTTATAAAATCTTTTCTGCTTCCAGTTTTAGATCTTGCAGCTGCGTCA
>JAHDGP010000147.1 GCA_020627525.1 Bacteroidota bacterium | reverse complement strand
AGACAACTGTATATTATATCCTAAAAACTCTAGAATATCTTCAGAGGTAGCATCTGGAGCTTCCTCCATTGGAATGTGTCCGAGGTCATCATAGATTACTAAGTCGGAATTGGGAATGGCATCTTTGAATTTGAACGCGTTGTTCATTGGGAGCCATTGGTCTTGTTCACCCCAAATAATTAGGGTATCGTTTTTGATTTTTTTTAGCTTTAAAGTATCGTCTTTGAATTTTCCATTTACCAATCTAAAAAATGCTTCTGGATTTCCTTCTCTTGAAAATAGATCGTAGTATCTATCAACTAAATAATCTGTGATGCAATTTTGGTTGACGTAAACTTGCTTTAGAAACAATTCTACTAGATTTCTCTTAATTGCAAATTGAGCTATTTTATCAGCAAAGGGCGTTCTCGCCATTAAGAAAGGCGTTGGAACCGAACGAGCATCCATAAAACCTGCGGCAGACAACAAAATTAGTTTGTCAAACATTTTGGGTTTTTTCAGTACTGATTCCCAAGCAATCCAACCTCCTAAAGAACTGCCTGCAACATGACATTTCTCTATTCCTAGTATTTTTAAAAAGTTGATAAGATATTTTACTAAATTGTCAATAGCATAATCTGATTCCCAATCAGGTGCATCAGACAAACCAAAACCAGGAACGTCCAAGCGGATGATGCGATAATGATTTTTAAGAATCTCTGTCCAATCATTGAAAGTGTGTAGAGATGAAAAAGCCCCATGAATAAGTAATAAAGGTTCGCCGCTACCTTCATCACGGTAATGAATCATCTTTCCATCCACAACTACAAATCGTGAATGTTTGTTGGTATACTTTTCTAGTAATTCTTTTCTACTCGCCATTTAAATCTTCTGATTCTGCAATTTACACAACAAATGATAATTGTATGAAAGATTTTACGAATGAATTTGTAATTTCAATCAATTACTTTACGAAGTAAAGCGAAAAGAATAATCTTAGCCAATTTGTTATCATCTTTTTTACGATTCCCTTCGTTAAAAAAGTAAATCATAGCCTGCTATGTTCGACTTTTTTGCCGAAATGTTGGACCACTTAATAAATCGAAAAAATCTAATAACATATTTTGACTCTGTTTATCTTTTTCTATTTACTAACAATATTATGCCAAAAGGAAATTGTAAGTGGGACACACCCAAATAATTGTTAAATGAACCCATATTTAAATTTAAGTACTATTGTAAAATTTTATGCTGACAGAAGAGCTCAAACAAAATCAAAAAATTTACGATGATTACCTCGACATGGAATTTGGTCAATTTTTAAGCGAGGAAATAACCGAATTTTTGGCTAAATATTATTTTAGAGCAGAACTTATTGGTTTTGATGGAAAAATGCCTGAGCGAGAAAACCCAGAAAGACCTATTATTTATATAAGCAATCACTCAGGAATGGCTTTTCCCTGGGATGGCATGATTATGTCTACATTATTTTTCCAGAGAGAAAATTATACCTTTGACAAAGCTTTTCGCCCTGTCGTCGCTCCTATTCTCAGTCAATCCTTGCTGATGAATCCATACATGATTCCTCATTTATGGAGACGAGTTGGCGCTATTGATGCTACTTTTAAGAACTTAGAAACGATGATGCATTATCAGGGGGGCAATATAATGATCTATCCTGAAGGAGTGCCTGGTATTGGTAAGGGCTTCAATAACAAATATAAACTGCAACGTTTCTCCTCTTCCTTTGTTTACAACAGCATTAAATATAAAACCAATGTTATTGGGATTGTAACTGTAAATGGAGAATACCTAAACCCTTATTCTTATAGTGTGAAGTGGATTGATAGATTGGTGAAAAAAGTTGGTGTTCCCTTTTTTCCAATGGGATTCCTAACCCCTTTTTTGCTTTTGGTTCCCTGGATATTTTATATGGCTTATCCCGCCAAATTAAAGTTTGTAAGATGTAGAGCGCTAAAACCTTATGAAATGACCGACAAATCAATTGAAGAGCTTTCTAAAGAGGATTTACGCGCTATTGCTGAAGAATGCAGAAAACAAATGCAAGAAGATTTAGATAAAGCAATTGAAATACACGGCAAAGATCCTTTTGAATGGAAAGAGCATTTTCAAATACTCAAAAAAAATTGGCGATTGTTTCCATTCACAGTTCCTTTGGGATGGCCTCTTTTATTTGCTGAATTTGAAAATAAGTACAAACATTTTCAAAAAACAGGTGAAAAAAAATCTTTGGACTTAGGATTTGGGTCGGTATTGAGAATATTATTTCAAAATCCCATCACCATTTGCTATTACATTCCTATTCTGGGATGGATTCCATTATTAATTAAAGGATTTCGAAAGAAATTTTAAAAAATTATGCCAACTGTCAAATTGGCTCTTTTTCTTGGCAGACAGTACTGACATTACATTTTGTCAGCTTGGCAGACAGTATCTCAAAAAAGCCAAGCTGGCTGACAAAGTTGGCAATTCGAATAATGACTGCCATCTGAATTGTAATGGCACAGGAATTGACCTATACTGATCATAAATATCAAACAAAAATCTAAAAAAGAAATGGAAGAGTTAATCAAAAAAGTATTGTATACAGGTGTTGGCTTAGTAGCATCAGCAACAGAGAAAGTTCAACAACAAGTAAATGACTTAGTTGAAAACGATAAAATCAGCAAAGACGAAGGAAAGAAAATAGTTGAAAGTTTTGTAAAGTCTACTGAAGAAAAGAAAAGTGAGTTGGAAACAAGATTAAACGAAATGGTTGAAGGTATTATAAACAAATTAGATTTGGTTCGTAAAAGCGATATTGACGATTTGATTAAAAAAGTGGAGCGTTTAGAAAAAGAAGCTGCTGACGCAGAATAATTATAAATAAAAAAATGAAAAACCTTGACCTTCATTTGTCGGCAAACACAATCGGGTCAAGGTCATTTCACCAAATATTAATTCAAAATTAAAATAAAATAAATAAAATGGAAGCATTGATTAAAAAAGTACTTTACACAGGAGTAGGATTAGTAGCAAACACAACTGAAAAAGTTCAGCAAAAAGTTAACAACTTTGTTGATTTGGATGGCGATTACAAAAAAGAAGGTAAAAGAATCGTTGATACTTTCACTAAATCTGCTGAAGCAAGACGTGAGAATTTAGAAGACAAAGCTAAAGACGTTTTTGAAAACATAATGAGCCGTTTTGATTTGATCAGCAAAAAAGATTACGATGTTTTGTTGAAAAAAATCAACAAATTAGAGAAAGCTCAAAAAGCTACAGTTAAATCTGCAACAACTTCTGCTTCTACAAAAAGAAAATCTTCTTCAAAGAAGTAAGTAAGTAAAGCGAAAAGAATAACTTGAACCAATTTATTTTTTTCACTTTACTAAGAAAGACTTAAGTACCTAAAAACACAAAATTGCCAAATTCACGTATATGTGAGTTTGGCTTTTTTTTGTTGCTATATTTGTAAAAAGGGAACATTTGTTTTTTAATAGAACCATACAGAATATAAAAAACCTGAATCGAGCACGTGAGATCATTCAGGTTTTGTTGAAATACGGTTTTGAGGATATTGTAATCAATACGCCTTTGAAATACCTTATTCCCGATAGCAGAAAGTTGACTTGGCTGCGAAAGACTAAGTCGATCTTTGAATATTCGAGATGGGAGCGGATACGATTGGCGACGGAGGAGTTGGGACCAGCCTATATAAAATTTGCTCAAGTAATGAGTAATCGTCCCGATGTCTTACCGATTCCATTGATTAAGGAATTAGAAAAATTGCAAAGTCAGGTTCCTCCGTTCAGCTCTGAAATTGCACACAGAATTATTGAGCAGGAAACGGGCAAAACGACCGATGAACTTTTTGAATACTTTTTAGACAATCCCATTGGTTCAGCATCCATAGGACAAGTTCACAGAGCCAAATTTATCGACGGAGACGAAGTTGTTGTTAAAGTACAACGTCCCAATATTCGCAAAATGATAGAAACGGACCTTTCCATCATGCATGAATTGGCAAATAGGACAGCGAGCTACCTCGAAAAAAACGGCATCACCAATATCAAAACAGTTGTTGAGACATTTGAAAAGACAATGCAAAAAGAGCTTAATTACAATATTGAAGCTCGCAATATGTCCCAATTCAAATCTTTTTATAAAGGCAAACTAAATTTCACTGTTCCTAAAATTTACAGTGAATATTCAACTGATAAAATTTTAATAAGCGAATACATAAGTGGCTGTAAAATTACAGACACAGAAACTATTTTATCGTGGGGGCACAACACAGAGTCGCTGGGAGAACAATTGATTAACATTTATTTGAGTCAAATATTTGTTTATGGAATGTTTCACGCTGATCCCCACCCTGGCAATGTATTGGTTCAAAAAAATGGAAAAATTGCCCTCATTGACTATGGAATGGTGGGCAGTTTGATGCGTAAAGACAAATTTGCCTTTGCCGGAATATTTGTTGGACTAGCACAAAGAGATGCCAGAAAAATTGCTACTAGTTTGAGACAATTGGCGGTTGAAGACAATGTTTTGAATAAGCGTGCATTTGAATATGCTATAAATGAAATAATTGAAGACCATTTACACGCTAATTTAAAAGACTCCTCTATTACAGAAATAGGGACCAAGCTCCAACAAATTATTTATGAAAACAAAATGCAGATTCCTCGTTCTGTATTTTTAATTCTTCGAACACTGGCCATTTTGGAAGGCATCGGAAAACAAATTCATCCGAGCTTAAATATATATAAACTGGTCAGTCCCTTTGGTTCTAGGATTATCCAAGATCAATTTACTACTGAAAATATCAATGAAGAAATATTATACCGAGTCATACAATTTGATGAATTATCTCGTAAACTTCCCACTGAGTTTCTTGAAGCCCTTCGCAAAGTCAGAAAAGGCGAATTTGAAGTAAATGTCCAACAAAAGGGCTATGAAGAATTTTTACAAAAACTAAACCCTGTAACCAACCGAATTATAATCGCACTGATAATGATGACATTGATATTGGCTTCTTCAATTATTATGACGAATAACAACTTTGCAGCTGATGTAATGACAAGTGAAGGTTATCCCTATATTAGTATTGTTGGTTACTTTCTTGCCTTTTTACTGTCTATTTGGTTGTTTTGGACTATGTGGCGTAGCAAATAAGCTTTTGATATTTAACACATTATTTAAGCCTAATTCGCATTTTGTTGCAAAAGATGTATTACTTTTGGGGTTCACTTTTTTTATATCTAGTAGATTTTATCATTATATATAAATACTTAAAGTCAAAAGAGTAAAAATAAACATTCAATTTTTATTCTCGAATCGTTTTACTAGCCAAAGTGTTCAAACTTATTTTTTAGGCTTTTATACAATTTAGTTATTACAAACTATATATTTTTCTCAACTTATGAATAGAATAGTACTTACAATATTACTTGGTTTTTTATGTTCCTTTTCTCTAACAGCGCAAGATGAACAAATCTGCGTTATGAACTATAATGTTCTAAATTACCCAGACTCTAATAATTCGACTGATAATAATAACAGAGCTAATGCATTTAGCGACGTTATAGAAGAAGCAATGGCAGACCTTATCATTGTTCAGGAAATGGAATCTTTAGTAGGAGCAGACCTTTTGCTAAATGCAATGAATATCAATGGATCAGGCATTACTTATGCCAGAGCACCCCAAATTTTCACTTATGGAAACTTGGGGAATATGATGTATTACAATACGGCAAAACTAAAGTTTAAAAGTCAAACAGAAATACCTAGAAACAATATTGATCTAGTTGGATCGACTACAAATGCAACGCCTCGTGCGCATACTCATTATAGATTGTATGCAAACGATCCTAATTTGGGGATTCATAATGATACTACTTATGTAGATATTATTAGTATGCACTTAAAAGCATCCTATACCAATGGTTCAGGAAATAACATTCCTGATAATGAAAGAAGGTTGAATGGCTGTCAAGATTTGACGGATTATGTTGGTTTAATGCCTGCTGATAGAAACGTCATTGTTGGTGGTGATATGAATTTTTATGACGATGATTTTGCAGTAGATACAGATGGTAATAATTATATAGAGCCTGGCTACGGTGAATTCATTAACAATGGATTTATTGATCCAATTGGACCGTGGAACAGAGACAATGGTGGCTTTGTTAATTTATTTACACAATCAACCAGAACAAGTACTTCGGATGATATACTAACCCAAACAAATGGAGGTTCTACTGGTGGATTGGATGATCGTTTTGATTTACAATTTCATGAAGCCAATATTAGTACTGGATCAAATGATGTAGCTTATGTCAATGGTTCTTACGATGTTTTGGGTAATACAAGTATATTAAACGAATCTGCTTTGTCAGGAAATTCACCTATAAAAACGCAGTTGCATTTAATGTCTGATCATTACCCAGTAATTGCGAAATACAATTTGTTTTATCCAAATGCATGTACACCTGCTCCAGTAATAGCATCTGTTACGACTGATTGTACGGGTGGTGCAGGAACAGGAACCATTACAGTAAATGCATCAATTGCAAATGGCAATACATTACAGTATTCTATTAATGGTGTTAACTTTCAAACAAGCAATGTCTTTACTGGCTTGAATGATGGCGTTTATTCTGTTTATGTTATGGACCCAGTCAATAATTGTTCTATTCAAGAATTAGACGTTGCTATCATTGATTGTAGAGACATTTGTTTACTGGATGAGGTTTCTGTTGATTTGGTTTGTACCAATAATGATATGTACACTTTGGATGTGACATTTTATGCAATCAATTTATCTACCAATCAAGTAATGATTGAGATAGATGGTGTTTTGAATGGTCCCTACACTGTTTCAGGAACAGGTCCTTATTATACCATTTCAGTACCTGCTTCGGACTTCTTAGGAGACGCAAGTGATAATCAGGTAAACGTAAACGTTATAGTTAGCGATCCAAACGCAGTTGGATCAACAAGTGGCAATATTGTTATAAATGAAGTGCTTGGAAACGCTGCTGGCGATGGAAGTGCTTCTGATAATGGTACAGGTGAATTTATTGAACTTTTCTGTGAAGGACCTGGACAATGTGACATCAGTTGTTTTGTTGTTGGAGATGATGACTTTGCGGTTGTAATACCTGCCAATACCGTTTTAAACCCAGGAGATTATTACGTTTTACATGGTGGAGACAACTCTGCTAACAATGGGTTTCCTGCCGCAAACGGAGATTTTGATTGGAATGCTGGAAGCAATGGTGCTTATATTTTCAGCTTATCGGGTGGTACAGTAGGAAGTTTGAGAAACTCAGCTGAGCAAGTATTTATATGGGATAACACTGGAGCGATTGTTTCTGGTATCATTTGGGGAGGTGGACAAAACTTAAACACAAGTCATAATATTGCTATGCCAGCCGCTTGTGGAAGTGGCAATGTTTCTATTACATTAGATGATTCTGATCCTTCTGTGTTTAGTATTTCAGGAAATGCAGGTAGCGATGCAACTTCTTTACAGTTAAATGTAAATGGTGTTTGGACTGGTAACAATACACCAACGCCAGGCAGTTCTAATGGTTCTCAGTTGCCTTTCAATTCAGCGGCAACTTGTATAGATACAACTACTTACAATGAATCTGCACTTACTGGATGTAGTGCTGATATTGCATTGAGGTTAAAAGTATATTTAGAGGGTCCTTACAATCCGGCTACTGGACTGATGAGTACAGAGTTAAATGCTCAAAACTTGCTTCCAATGACACAACCATACAATGTGGCTCCTTATAACTATACAGGAACGGAGTCTACTGCGGTATTCCCTGCAAGCGTTGTTGATTGGGTTTTGATTGATGTTAGAACAGGACCAAACAATACTGATTTGGTGGCTCAAAGAGCAGCTCTACTTCATGCTGATGGAACAATTACGGATACCAATGGAATCTCTGATTTAATGTTCAGTAATTTACCAAATCAATCTCTATACTTTGTTATTCGTCATAGAAACCACTTAGATGTAATGACGGCAGCAGCTCAACCGAGTTCTTCTTTGATCACATATGACTTTAGTGCAAGCACCAATCAAGCTTTTGCTAGTTTACAAAAATCTTTAGTAGGTGTAGCAGCTATGATTGCAGGAGATATAAACAGCGATATTACTATTCAGATTACTGATTTTGATGAATGGAAATTAACGCCAGCCGTATTATTCATTTACGATTTTCCAGATGTAAATATGGATGGAGTCATTCAAACAACTGACTACGATTTGTGGTTCTTAAACAGGTCGACAAATTCTCCAAGTCAATTGGCTTACTAATTTAGAATAAATTTGAAAAATAATTAAAAGAGGAACCTTACTGTAAGAAAGTAAAGTTCCTCTTTTTTTATGCGAAAGCTAATATAAAATTACTGAACAACAAACTTGCCTTTACTTATCGTTTTTCCCATTAAATTTTTAAGTTGAAAGTGATAAATACCAGTTTGATAATTGGTACAATCAATTGCAATATCTTCTGAAACATTGTTTTCAATTAAAGCAATTTGCTGCCCAAGAGTATTGTAAATAGTTAACAACTGTTTTTCAGCAACGGGGTTTTCTATCGTGAAAGTTGCAAAATCCCTAACAGGATTTGGATAAATATCCACTTTGTTTATGCTGGGAATGACATCAATTATTGCTGTATCCATCTCGCCTTTACCAGTAATATATATTTCAATATCCCCCGCATTGCTTTTTACAATCATAGTTCCTTCGTATGTAGTTGTTTCAGAAGGATTAAACCAAACCTGCAAAAATTGAACATCTTGCGGCCCTACTTCAGATTCAAATGAATCTTTTAGAAAGAAAGCAGCATTCGTGAAAGTTATATCAGATATAATAAGATCCTCACCTCCTAAGTTAATAATTTGAACAATTTGACTGAATGCCTCATTGATCTGCATTTCTCCAAACTCAAGTAAAGCAGGGGCGACAGATATTATCGGAATTGGTAAAACACTCACCATCGTATTGAATACAGTATTTGTTTCCACTGCTTGATTATTGTCAAACACAATTCTCGCACTGTTTTCAATTAAAGCGTTTTCTGGAATAGTAATATCCTCCTTGAAATAAATTCTAAATTTAAAAAACCCTTTAGAGTTTTCTTCATCAGAATGGACAGAGGGTAAGTTTATATTTTCAAACAGCATTTGAATGGCGTTATTGGCAAAAAAACCTTCATACTCTGTCAACTCGTGGGACATTTCAACAATTTCAAAGGAACTGATATTAAAAAATTCACTAAACTCATCTTGGATTATCAATGTTGAAGATTCAGAGTCATATATATTTTGAAAATGAATGGTGTATTCTAAAACTTCATTCATCAAGGTATAATTCTCTTCTTTTACACCTTGTTCTACAGTTATATAATTTCCTGAAGAAGCTTGAATGTCATTTAATGCAAAAGAAAATATTGATAATAATATTAATAAGAATAACTTATATGTTTTTTT
>JAHDGP010000146.1:7673-9507 GCA_020627525.1 Bacteroidota bacterium | reverse complement strand
GAGGCGATGTTGTTTGTGCAACAGCTTTTACTTATGATTTAGCTGAAATTAACAGTATTCTTACAACTGCAAATCAATTATGTCCAATATTAGATTGTGACAACTTAACTGGTGTTCCGGGTACGAATGTATTGATTGGCGAATTGGTAAATGGTGACAATGATGGTGTTCCTGGTTTGAATGATTTACAAGAAGCACTTGATTTTGCTGCGGTTTTTGGAGCGATTGCTTCAGTTGCTGATGCAGATACAGCATTGACTGCTGTTAACGATCAAGTGGGTGCAATTTTAGGTTTCATTTGTTATGGAACTTCAGAAGCCATTTGTTATGATGTTGTCGACTGTGCTTGTTTGGATTGTGATGATCCTACATGTAACACTATGGTAATGCCTTGTGACGATGGTAATGATTGTACTATTAACGATGAAATGACTGTATTGGCTGACGATAACTCAATTGTTTGTATTCCTTGTGCGGGTGCTGTCGGTGTTGAAGGTTGTACAGATCCAGTTGCTTGTAATTATGATGCAGCGGCTGACTGTTTAGGAAACGCTGTTTGTGATTATGGTGAAGATTTATGTCCTGATCCTTGTAATGCAATTTTTGGCTGTATAGATGCTTCAGCTAATAACTTTGATTCTACTGCAAATTGCGATGATGGTTCTTGTACTTACAATGAAGGTTGTTTAGATGCAAACGCTTGTAATTATGACGATACTGCTACTGTAGATGATGGTTCTTGTGAATATGATTCTTGTGCAGGTTGTATTGACCCAGCTGCTTGTAACTATGATGCTACTGCAACTATAGATGATGGATCTTGTAATAATGATGATCCAGGTACAGGGAATACAGATATTTGTTTAGGAGATACTGAGATTTGGAATGCAGCAAATTGTGAATACGATGTTGACGAAGTTCAAGTATTAGGATGTACTGATGCGACAGCAAATAATTTTGATCCTGCTGCAAACTGTGATGATCAGAGCTGTACATATGATTCTGGTTGTACAGATCAAAATGCTTGTAACTACGATCCAAATGCAACTGTAGATGATGGTTCTTGTGAGTCTACTTCTTGTTTAGGTTGTATTGATCCGGCTGCTTGTAACTTTGATTCTACAGCTTCAATAGATGATGGTACTTGTGATTTTGGAAATATTAATTGTCCAGATTCTTGTAATGCTGTTGAAGGTTGTATAGACCCAACTGCTTGTAACTACAATGCTGCTGCAAACTGTGATGATGGATCTTGTATTTTAGAAAGTGGTTGTACAGATGCTGCTGCTTGTAACTATGATGCATCTGCTCTTTGTGATGATGGTTCTTGTGATTTAGGAAACTTAGATTGTCCAGAGCCTTGTAATGTTGTTGCTGGATGTACTTCAGCTACTGCTTGTAATTACGATGCTACTGCAAATTGTGATGATGATTCTTGTATTGAACCAAATGGTTGTACAGATACTCAAGCTACCAACTACGATCCTACAGCAACCTGCGATGATGGATCTTGTGAATATGACATTGAGCCTTGCCCAGATAATTTAGCTGTTGGAGTAATTGAGAGAGATGGAGCATTTTATGTGATTCCAGATTGGAATCCATCTGGAATGGAAACATACACTTGGTATGATGTTGATGGAAATGTTGTTGCTCACTTAACTGGTAACCCATATTTCTCTCCAGCAACTACAGGTGAATATACTGTTATTGTTTACGATCCAGCGAACGATTGTACACAAGAATTCGGTCCTAGATTGGCTTCAGAAACAAATGGCTGTTGCGAATTGGAATCGGATAAATAATAGATATAAAAAATCAATTAAAAATATTC
>JAHDGP010000146.1:0-7663 GCA_020627525.1 Bacteroidota bacterium | reverse complement strand
AGAGGCTGTCCCAAAGGGACAGCCTCTTTTTTGTTTATGCTATTTCCTTTTTCTTTTCCAAGCTACTGGGTTGATGATGATGTAATTGTGTGGATATGGTTAGGCATAAATATTTTTCCGAAACCCCTTACCTAATTTCTAATAAACCTAGATAAAAAAGCTTAAGGTCTCGCAGAACGCTAATCTATCTAATTTTACACCTACTTTTCATTCATTCACGAACCCCCTTTTAAAATAAATATGACTCGTCAATTATGCATTAAACCATAATTTTATTATCTTTCACCAATGATTAAATTCATATTAAAAAGAATATTTTCTGGCTTTACAGTGCTTTTTGGTGTAACGATACTAGTATTCGTACTATTTAAATTAATGCCAGATCCTGCACGTTTGACAATGGGGCAAAGAGCGGATGTTGCTTCTGTTGAGGCAATCAGAAAGGCAGAATATCTTGATAAGTCTATTCCTGAGCAATTTTTATACTACTTGAATGATTTATCAGTTGTTTCAGTCTATGAAGATACACCGGAAAATCAGAAAGAATATAGGTTTTCAAAACTGTTTAATATAGGAGAGAAAAATGCGGTAGTAATGAAAGCTCCCTACCTCCGTCGCTCCTATCAAACCAAACGACGGGTTACTGAAATATTAAGCACCGCTTTGCCCACAACTGCAATTCTGGCATTTGCTGCCATAACGATTGCAACTATATTAGGAGTGTTTTTTGGAATAATTGCAGCAATCAAGCAGTTTTCCTGGATGGATAACTCTATTTTGGTAACAACCGTTTTAGGGATTTCCCAACCCTCTTATTTTTCAGGAGTTATTTTAGGCTTACTGTTCGGATACTTATTGAGCGATTATACGGGATTGAGCCATACCGGGTCTTTGTTTGAATTGTCAGACTTGGGCGATGAAGTTTTTCAACCCAAAAACTTAATTTTACCCGCATTAGCACTTGGAATACGCCCGATTGCCATTATCACGCAACTGACGAGAGGTTCCATGATCGAAGTAATGTCACAAGACTATATTAGAACAGCCAAAGCCAAAGGTGTGTCCTATTTTTCCGTTTTGAAAAAACATGCATTGAGAAATGCCCTAAATCCAGTTATTACAGCCGTTTCTGGTTGGTTTGCAGCCTTACTGGCTGGTGCATTTTTTATCGAGATCATTTTTGACATTAAAGGTTTGGGCTTTGAAACCATTAAAGCATTGCAAAATTTAGATTTTCCAGTTGTAATGGGTTCTGTGATTTTTACGGCTGCCGTATTTATTACTGTAAATATTTTTGTGGATGTGTTGTATGGAATACTTGATCCAAGAGTATCTAACAAATAATATCAACGTCCAATTTTAGACAAAATACTTCGTAGTGAATTATTAAGAACTTTATCCAATTTAAATAGTATTTTCTGAAATTTAGATTAGGATTTGGAAAATTGATTTTATTTTTGTACTAGGTGCCTTCTTCCTATAGGAAGGTTGCGAGTAGCTTGCGAGCGGGTTTAAAACTGCTTTGACCTTAACAAAAAATACAATCAAATTTATTTTTTTTGCATTCCTCAAATTGATCAGGAATCAATATAATTCTTAGTACTTTTATGAGCTATTTTAAAATAATTGTTTTGTATATTTTTGAAGATTTTTGATTGATGACAGCATTTCTAAAAGTTTTAACCTATTTCGCAATAATTGTTTTGTTGATACTAAATTTATTGGTGTTTTTATCTTCCAAAAATAAAGCAGCTCAAGCCATTCAAGAGGAAAACAGAGAGCGAGTTATTGAGGCAGCTAGAAAAACGACCGGGACTGAAAGTGCTCCAAATGACTCCAATGAATCAAAACAAGATTCTATAGAGCAGGAAACACAAAAGATGGAGATTGCAAAACAGGAGGATAAACAAAAACCTTCGGAGGTGGAAAACATTACACCAAAATCCAAAAAAGAAATTGATCCCAACTTGCCGATTGAAGAAAGATTAAAATTGATGGGCTTGGTGGATATTGACGAATATATTGATGATCTAGTAGTGGAATTGAGGTATGCAACACATGATAATTTTATGGGGGAAGTACTTTATACAGATTTGAAAAAGTGTTTTTTACAAAGAGAAGTGGCTGATAAGTTGAAAACAGCACAAAATTTATTAAAAAAGATAAATGCGGAATATAGACTAGTCGTTTTTGATGGTTGTAGACCGAGAAGCGTACAGTACAAAATGTGGGAAAAGGTCAAAGGGACCAGCAAATCAAAATATGTTGCCAGTCCGCATAGCGGCTCTATGCATAATTATGGGGCGGCTGTTGATCTGTCTATTTTGGATGAGATTGGATACGAGTTGGATATGGGAACAGAATACGACTTTTTTGGAATTGAGGCGCAACCTCGATATGAAGATCAATTGTTTAAAGAAGGCAAGTTAAACAGAGAACAAATTGATAATAGAAGGCTTTTGAGAAAAATAATGAAAGATGCTGGTTTCCATCCAATCATGTCTGAGTGGTGGCATTATAATGCTTTCCGAAGAGATGAGATCAGGAGACGTTATGAAATTGTAGATTGATGTTTTTTGAAAGTAAACCCCAACATTGTTAACAAATCTTAATAGGGATGACTTTGATGTAAAAAAAAGACAAAATTTGCTAGAAAAAGTGGCATTTTCTATTTAAATCTGAAATTCTCAACATGCTCTATGTCATTTAAGCTTATATTTGTGCTGCGATGACAAACAAGAAATCCAATCTTCAAATTTATTTGCCAATTGCTTTTGCATTAACCATGATTGCTGGTATGCAAATTGGATATAAGTTATACGAAAACTTAAAGCTCAAACTGAGTCCTGGAGAATATCAAACTACATTTGCGGGTAATGAAACAATCAATGAAGTGTTCAACTTTATTGAAGCTAAGTATGTAGATACTATTGATAATAAGAAACTTAGAGAGCAAGTGATAAAGGAAACTCTTGAGGAGTTAGATCCACATTCCAATTATATCACTTCCGATGAATTGAAAAATGTCAATGAATCTCTTAAGGGAAATTTTGAAGGAATTGGAATCGAGTTTTTTATATTGAAAGATACACTATATGTCAGTTCGGTTGTTGAAGATGGACCTTCTGAGAAAGTCGGTATTTTAAGTGGTGATAAAATTGTTCAAATAGAAGATTCCATTATCACTGGTGGAGAATTGAAAAACAAGGATGTCGTCAGTTTGTTGAAAGGAGAAAAGGGTTCGCCTGTTACCATTAAAGTGATGCGTCAAAGTGAGGCTGAATTGCTAGAATTTACAATTGTTAGAGACAAAATACCCGTCCACAGCTTGGAAGCTTCGTATATGGTTGACAATGAAATTGGTTATATAAAACTGACGCGTTTTAGTGCAACGACATATCATGAATTTGGATCAGCGCTACAGGAATTAGTGGAAAAGGGTGTTAAAAAATTAATACTGGATTTGAGACAAAATCCAGGAGGTTACTTAGAAGCGGCAACTCAAATTTGTGATGAATTAATCGGTGGTAAAAAATTATTGGTTTATACAGAAGGGAGAAATTACAATCGTAAAAATTATTTTTCTAAAGCCTATGGATTATTTGAAGAAGGAGAATTGATTGTTTTAATTGATCAAGACTCAGCTTCAGCAAGTGAAATTTTGGCAGGAGCAATTCAAGATTTGGATAGAGGGCTGGTTATCGGTCGACGGTCTTTTGGAAAAGGTTTGGTGCAAGAGCAACATACTTTGTCAGACAAATCTGCGATTCGATTAACAGTTGCCAGATACTTTACGCCAAGTGGAAGATCCATTCAAAAATTTTATGAAAAAGGAAATGAAAAGTCTTACAATGCGGAGATAAATGATCGTTTTGAAAATGGTGAACTATTCAATGAAGATAGTTTGAAAATGCAAGACACTACCAAATATTTTACTTTGGCTAACCGTGTTGTATACGGTGGAGGCGGGATTGTTCCAGATGTGTTTATACCAATTGATACAACAAAATTTAGCTCAGACTACTTACAAGCTCGCTCACGAGTTCAGGGTTTTGTTATTGAACATTTTAGTCGCAATTTGAAAAGGTATAAATCCCTTACTGATTTTGAAAGTTTTAAAAATTCATTTGATATAAATGCTTCTACAATAGAAGAGTTTTACGAATTTTTGAATTCGGTAGACTTTAAATTCAATCGTCCTAAGATTGAAGAGAATATTGTTGATTTGAAAACGACGATCAAAGCGCACATTGCTAGACTGATTTGGCGAAATAAGGGATATTATTCAATATTGGAACAGACAGATGATATATTTAATTCTGCTGTAAACGAATTGAAAAATCCTCAAAAAATGGCAACCTTGTTAAATAATACTGAAGATGTAAATGCACAATAGTTTTTAACTCTCTATGCCATTTCATTCAATACCTCTTCAACACTTTTTGTCTGGTCAAAAAATGATAGCATTTTTAAAAGTACTTGCTCCAACATTGAATCAGGGCAAGAGGCTCCACTGGTAATGATTATTTTTAAATTTTCTTTATTGGGTAAATAATCAGTAGTTGTAACTTCTTTTTGCTGATGCAAATCGAAATGACTGATTGTTGTTTCTGAAATGATTTTATGTTTATCTGAGATGAAATAAGTCGGGAATTTTGTTTCGCACAACTCTACCAAATGCGATGTGTTACTGCTATTATATCCTCCAATAACCAAAACAAGATCTACAGACTCTTCTAGCAATGCTAGGGTCGATTGTTGATTGTCGTTTGTTGCGTAACAAAGGGTGTCACGAGTATCAGCAAAATGATTTTTTATATTTTCAGATCCATATTTTTTTTCTAAAATAGATTTAATAAATGCAGCAATTTCTTGCGTTTCCGAAGCAAGCATTGTTGTTTGATTTACAACGCCTATTTTTTCAAAATCCTTTTTAGGATCAAAACCTTTTGAGTAACGATTGGCGAACAATTGATAAAAATCTGAAATAGGTCTTTGGTCTAAAATTATTTCAGCTAACAACTCCGCTTCTTTTAAATTTTTGATAATGAGGGTAGGGGCGCTATCTGCACTATGTGAAAAAGTTGCTTTTGTCTCTTCGTGTTGTGGTTTGCCGTGAACGATGATGCTGTGATCTTTTTGCCCTAATTTTCCCGCACGATTCCATACTTTCTCGACGAAGGGGCAGGTAGTATCATAAGTACCGTAGTCTATATTTTTAGCCTTAAGCAATTCTTTTGTTTCAAGACTGGTTCCAAAAGCAGGAATCAGCACAATGTCCTCACTTGAAATGGCATCCCACGGAATAAGTTGTTCACCTTTGGTGGTCATTATAAACTGAACACCTCTTGCATTTAAATCTTCATTGACATTTGGATTATGTATCATTTCACTAAGAAAAAAAATCCTTTTGTCAGGATACTGTTCGATCGTTTTATAGGCAATTTCAATAGCATTTTCTACGCCATAACAAAAACCAAAATGTCTGGCTAAATAAAAAGATACTGGACCAAAATTTAGTACAGAAGGAGAGAAATCTTTTTTCCTCGGATCTTGCGTTTTTCGAAAAGATTTAATTTTAGAAACAATCTCACTTTTATAATACTGTGGAACTTCAAAAGTTTTCATTGACCAATTTTTTTATATAACAAAAGAACGTACTATTCTGTTTGCGAATTGGCTTCATTCTCAGAAATTTCTTCAATCATTTTTTTTGCAAGATTGGAGATGAGTTTCAATTGTTGCGGTCTAGTTAAAATCGTATTGTCAATTAAAATAGCATCATTGGCTTTGTAAAGCGGACTTTCAGCACGGTGGGTATCAATATGATCTCGGTGATCAAGGTTTTGTTTTACTTCATCAATGGTTATAGAAATTCCTTTTTCCATCATTTCAAGATGCCTTCTTTTTGCTCTTACTTCAACATCTGCTGTAATAAACAATTTCAATTCAGCATCTTTAAAAACAACCGTTCCAATGTCACGACCATCCATTACGATGCCTCGTTCTTTGCCCATTTCTTTTTGTTGTTTAACCAAGAATTGACGCACCTCTTTGATTGCACTCACTTCTGAAACCCTAGAGGAAACTTGAGGAGATCTGATTAATTCTTCAACATTTCTATCATTTAGATAGGTCTCATTACGCGAAAGAATTTCATTTAGTCTAAATCGAATTTGAATTTTTTCAAGCGCAGCATTAATTGCATTTGTGTCTTTAATTTCAATGTTTTCATCCATAAAATACAAAGTCACCGCACGATACATAGCACCGCTGTCTATATATATGTAGTTCAGCTCTTTAGCCAGATCTTTTGCAAGTGTACTTTTGCCACAAGAAGAGTATCCATCTACAGCAATGATTATTTTTTTCCTCATTGCCTGCAAAGATAAGTACTATGAGTAACTTTGTTGGTAAGGTATAAAATAATTTACATAATAAATACAAGCGAAATGCAACTGAGAGATATTGGGTTGATATACATTCTAATACCTGAAAACCTAATTAACGATTAATTAATATTTAGACTAGTCTAAATATTTTTAGAAAAATGAAAATTTTTCTATATTTGAACGAATGAGTCAAAAAAAGATCAGTAGCACAGAAGAGAATTATTTAAAAGCTGTTTATTCTCTATCAGAAAAAATAAGTGAAAATAGTTACGTATCTACAAATTCTATTGCCGATGAAATGCAAACCAAAGCTGCATCGGTAACGGATATGGTAAAACGATTAGCGGAAAAAACCATGTTGACTTATGTGCCTTATAAGGGTGTGAGATTAAGCGGTTTAGGAAAAAAAATAGCGACTGATCTTATTCGCAAACACCGGTTATGGGAGGTTTTTTTGGTTGAAAAACTGGGTTTTACGTGGGCAGAAGTTCATCCAATTGCTGAGCAATTAGAACATATAAAATCTGATGAGCTGGTGCATAGGCTAGATGCCTTTTTGGAATACCCCGAATATGATCCGCATGGAGATCCGATTCCAGACAAAGAAGGGAAGTTTAGGGCAAAGCCTGAAATCTTGTTGTCTGATCTGAAAATATCGGAGGCTGGCATAATAGTAGGAGTTAAAATGCACAGCCCTCAATTCTTGGAATACCTAGACTCTAAAAAGTTGGTTTTGGGAACAAAAGTTGAAATAACAGAAATTATTGAATTTGATCAATCAATGATTGTCAAGCTTGAAAATGAAAGCAGTTTTAACGTTTCGAGTAAAATTTGTAAGAATTTATACATTCAGATGGCTTAGCATTGTATCTTTTTAGAGTTGTTCGCATTTTATTGAAATACTAATTTCCCTAAGTCAAAATTTCGAGAAATGAAAACAAGTAAATTAAATGCTAGATTTGAGCTTCTATATTTGGTTCTCTTTTTAATTTTTTGTTGGATGTTGTTTCAAATTCCGATTTTAAAAAAGACTAAATCCTCAAATACGGAGCGTTCAATAAAGGAAAGCACTCAGGTAAAAGAGACAGCAATTGCCGCATTAAACAATGTCCCTAAAATTGATTTTTTGAAAGCTCATAAATTTTTTTCAAAAACAAACAAAGACAGTTTGAAATTAGCCTTTAAAGACCTTGTTCGAAATCAAAAAATGATGAATAATTGGAACAGAAATTTACTTCATAAAAAATCTTTTGAAGTTAGAAATTTGCTCA
>JAHDGP010000145.1 GCA_020627525.1 Bacteroidota bacterium | reverse complement strand
AGTGCATAATTTTTGAGTAATTAGCCAGTATTAAAGTCTATATCTTTTGTGAATTATAAATTTTAAGGATAAATGTTTGAAAAATTCAAAAATATTTCGTACTAGGTGCCTTCTTCCTATAGGAAGGTTGCGAGTACTTTGATTTATGTTAAAACACCCATTTTCGGCATCAAACAAAACAAAAAACTTTCATTATTAATCTTCAATAACTCATTATTCCTATATTTACATTCTAACGAAAAACATACCTCCAATGTCTAAGAAGTCTTACTCCAAGAGCGCCCTTGGTTTTCTGCTCGAATTCAAATACGTAATTATTATCGGATTTTACCTTTTTTGGATGCTGTTTATGGACAACAACAACTTAATCAGCATTTATAAATTGAACAAAGAAATCAGTCGATATGAAGAAAGTAAAAACTTTTACGATGGCGAAATTCAGAATTTAGCACATCAAAAACATTTATTGGAAAATGATATTGAAACGAGTATTGCCTACGGTAAAAAAAATATGATCGTTTCTGCAAAAGGTGATGATGTATTTTACATTGAAGAAAAAACCGATGATAAAAACGAAAAATGATTATTAAAAATCGAAGAGACGCAATGTATTGCGTCTCTTCGATTTTTAATAAAAAACCACAACATATATAAAATTTTCGAAAAAATTATTCTACTTACGCCTCGTATCGTTTTACATCGTAAACACCATCTACCTCTTTAATCCTGCCTATCAGTTTATTCAATTCATTCGTACTATTCACAAAAACAGTGATGTTGCCCTCAAATACACTGTCATTGGTATCAAACGAAATGGAACGCATGTTGACCCCCAACTCTTTAGAAATAACATTGGTCAATCTGTTTATCAAACCGACATCGTCAATCCCAGTTACCTTTAAACCAGTTAGGAATGACACTTGGTTGCTTTCAAATGCCCACTTTGTTTTTACAATTCTGTAAGGATATTTCTCTCGTAAATCTGGAGCATTGGGACATCGCTCTCTGTGAATTTTTATGCCGCTACTAATGGTTATAAAACCAAACACACTGTCACCAGGTTTTGGACTACAACACTTCGCTGGACTGTATTCCACATTATCCAATCCACCAAAAAACATTACATCAATATCTTCATTGATATTTAAGTTTGCTTCTTGATTGGTTATAGGAATCGGCTTACGCTCTTCTAAATTTTTAATTTTACCACCAACAAATGAAAGGCTTTTCAATTCATTTAGATCAAAATTGTGTGTTGCTATATTGTAGAAAAAGTCTAAGGTATCTTTTTGTTTGAAATAATGTGAAATTTCTTCTATTAGGTCTTGCGTTGGCGTAGCCTTTAGAGCCTTCATTTTTCTTTCAAACATCATTTTGCCATTATCGGCAATCAATCTTTTTTCTTCTTTTAAATCTGATTTAATGCTTGTTCTCGCTTTGGAAGTTGCTACAAAGTCCAGCCAGTTGGTAGAAGGTTTTTGCTTTTTTGATGTAATGATTTGAACCTGCGAACCATTCTCCAGTTTGTGCGTAATCGGATAAAGTTTGTTATTGATCTTTGCCCCAATGCATTTACGACCAATCTCTGTATGAATTTCATAAGCAAAGTCAATTACAGTTGCTCCAGCACGCAAAGTCTTCAGGTCACCATTAGGTGTAAAGACATACAAATCTTTTTCATAAAGATTTAGCTTGAAATCATTGACAAAATCAACGGCATCAGAGTTCGGATTTGACAGTGCTTCTCTCACGCCCAATATCCAGTTTTCTAATTCACTTGAACCAGCACTGCCTCCTTTATATTTCCAATGCGCCGCAACGCCCTTCTCCGCAACTTGATCCATTCTGTCCGACCGAATTTGAACCTCCACCAATTTTCCATTGGGTCCCATTACGGTTGTATGTAGCGACTCGTAGCCATTTGATTTCGGGTTGGAAATCCAATCTCTCAAACGCTCAACAATTGGACGGTAAAGATCAGAGATAATAGAATAAGCTTTCCAACAAGCTTCCTTTTCCTTATCCATTGGAACGTCTATCACGATTCTAATTGCAAACAAATCGTAGATTTCTTCAAACTCCACATTCTTTGTTCTTATTTTATTCCATATCGAATTGATGGATTTTGATCGACCGAAAACTCTAAAATTTTTCAGACCTTTCTGTTTTAATACTTTTTCAAGAGGCTCTGTAAAATCTTTTATAAATTTATCGCGGTCTCTTTTGGTTTGCGCCAACTTATTTGCAATCTCTTTATACTTAACAGGCTTAATGTGTTTCATACAAAGATCTTCCAATTCCGTTTTAATGGCATAAAGACCTAAACGATGAGCCATTGGAGAATAGATGTACAATGTCTCAGAAGAAATACGCACTTTTTTCCGATCCGGCATAGATTTCAAAGTACGCATATTGTGAAGTCTGTCAGCAATTTTTATCAAAATTACTCTTACATCTTCACTAAGTGTTAACAATATTTTTTTAAGATTTTCTGCCTGAGTCGCTACTTCATCCCGCTTTTTATCAGTAGTAACATCTTTTATAATACCAATTTTGGTCAGTCCATCTACAATCTGAGCAACCTTTGGGCTAAAAGCTTTTTTAATATCAGATAATTCTAGTTCTGTATCTTCGACAGTATCGTGAAGCAAGGCGCAAATAGCAGAAGTAACCCCTAAGCCTACTTCTTGAACCGCAATTTTGGCAACAGCAATAGGGTGAAGAATATAAGGCTCACCGCTCTTTCTGCGTACTCCATAATGGGCTTTATCAGCCATTTCAAAAGCTCTAAAAAGGCGTTCTTCGTCTCCCTCTTTCATGTTGTGACGACAACTTTCAAGGAGATCATGATAGGCATTTAGTATATCCTTTTTTTCTTCTTCTTTAATATTTAGTGATTGATTATCAACCATAATAATTGTTAAACGCATTAATTAATAAACAGGTTCCCAACTATTTATACTTCCCACGCTTGGCAGAGCAAGAGAACATTCGAAAATTAGTATTTTTTTTTCAATTCTTGTCATTTTAGCATAAAAAAAGCCCCAATTGCGAAAATTGGGGCCATTACTACACACTTTCTAATTATCTAAACAGATTAAATAATCATTTTTTACATTTTGTTAATCAGGCAAAAGCATCCTGCTACTATTTGATGCATCTCAAATAATATCAATGTCTGATCATTAGGTAATTAAATTAAAGTAACCCACCAACCAGAATTTATCTTTTACTGATTTTACATGTTTACATTTTGTTCAACTACCTATATACTTAATCTTCGATTTCTTATAAAAGGAGTGTTACAAATTAAAAGGCATTTATACCATTTTTAGTTCCATAAAACGCTAATTTAAATCAATTTTAGAATTAACTATCTCAGGTTCTCTATCATCTTGCAAACTATCCACTTTGGAATTGTCCGAATTATAAAAGACAATTTTACCATCAATACAATCAACAGTCAATGGTTGAGTCTTATCAATTTCATTGCCAATTATTTTCTTTGACAAATTGTTAACGACTTCTCTTTCAATAACTCTTTTCAGTGGTCTTGCTCCAAATTGAGGATCATACCCTATTTTTGAAATGTGTTGAATAGCCTCTGTTGTCCATTTCAAATCTATACCCTCTTCTGATGTTCTTTCGCCCAATCTGTTTAATTGTATTTCAACAATTTTTTGTAAATCTTTTTTCATTATTGGTTTGAAAAAGATTGTTTCATCAATTCTATTCAAGAACTCAGGACGAATAACAGCTTTCAACATTGCATCCAATTCTATCTTAGTACTTTCAATTGTAGCAAATACGTTCTCCTCATCAATGTTTCTAAAATTCTCCAATATTTTCTGTGAACCGATATTAGAAGTCATTATTATAATGGTGTTCTTAAAATTAACCGTTCTGCCTTTATTGTCTGTTAATCTTCCATCATCCAACACTTGCAACAAAACATTAAAAGTATCAGGATGCGCTTTTTCAATTTCATCAAAAAGGACAACTGAGTACGGTCTTCTCCTAACCGCTTCAGTCAACTGACCACCTGAATCATAACCTATATAACCAGGAGCAGCACCAATCAACTTGGCAACTGAATGCTTCTCTTGATACTCTGACATATCAATTCGAATCATTGCATTCTCATCATTGAATAAATATTCAGATAATGCTTTAGCCAATTCGGTCTTCCCCACTCCTGTTGATCCCAAAAAAATAAAAGAACCTATCGGTTTGTTTGGATCTTGCAAACCTGCTTTGCTTCTCCTAATAGCATCTGAAACAGCCTCCACAGCTTCCTCTTGACCAATTACTCTCTCCTCTAATTTCTCTTCTAGTTTTAGCAACTTTTGACGCTCACTCTCAATCATTTTTTGAACAGGAATACCCGTCCACTTAGAAACTATTTCTGCAATGTCTTCCGTGTAAACTTCCTCTTTGACCATACTGTTTTCAGCATTCAAATTTAATTCTGTTTCTAGCTTTATTAACTCTTCTTCAGCAGTTTTTATTTTACCATAACGAATTTCAGCAACCTGACCATAGTTTCCTTCACGCTCATATCGCTCTGCTTCCAGTTTCAATTCTTCAATGCTGTTCTTAATCGTTTGAACCGCTTCTATTCTTTCTTTTTCTGTTTGCCATTGCGCTTTAAAAGCATCGCGTTTTTCTTTCAAGTTAGAAATTTGCTCAGAAAGTTTTGCGACTTTCACTTCGTCTTTTTCTCTCTTAATTGCCTCACGTTCAATTTCAAGCTGTCTAATTTTTCTCTCAATTTCATCCAATTCTTCAGGAACAGAATTTATTTCCAACCTCAATTTTGCCGCCGCTTCATCAATTAAGTCAATCGCTTTGTCTGGCAAAAACCTGTCAGTTACATACCTATTCGACAATTCTACAGCAGCAATAATTGCAGCGTCTTTTATACGCACTTTATGATGTGCTTCGTATCTATCTTTCAGCCCTCTTAAAATAGAAATGGCATCTTCTAATTGCGGCTCATCAATAAAAACCTTTTGAAATCTTCTTTCAAGTGCTTTATCCTTTTCAAAATATTTTTGATATTCATTTAATGTTGTTGCTCCAACAGCGTGTAACTCTCCTCTTGCTAAAGCAGGCTTCAAAATATTGGCAGCATCCAATGCCCCTTCAGTTGCACCTGCACCAACAAGTGTATGAATTTCATCAATAAACATTATAAATTCACCATCAGAAGCAGTCACTTCTTTAATGACAGCTTTCAGCCTTTCTTCAAATTCACCTCTAAATTTTGCCCCTGCCATCATTGCTCCTAAGTCCAAAGCATAAATGGTTTTGTGCTTAATCGTTTCAGGTACATCTCCACTAACTATTCTATGAGCAATCCCCTCGGCAATCGCTGTTTTTCCAACTCCAGGCTCTCCTACTAAAATAGGGTTGTTTTTTGTTCTTCTAGATAAAATATGCAATACTCGCCTAATTTCTTCATCCCTTCCGATAACAGGATCAAGCTTTCCTTTTTCTGCTAATTCATTTAAATTTTTAGCATATTTATCCAAAGCGTTATAAGCACTCTCTGCATTGGCATCCTTAACTTTTTCACCATTTCTCAATTGTTCTACAGCTGTTTTTAAATCTTTCTGTTTAAAACCAGCATCTTTTAATATTTGAGAAGCCTTGCTTTTTATTTCAATCAATGCAAGAAATAAATGCTCCAAAGAAACAAAATCATCTCCATTTGACTTTGCTATTCCTTGCGCTTTAAAAATAACTTGATTAGCAGATTGGGACATATATTGTTTATCAATATTTTGAACCCTTGCCATTGATTCTAATTGCTTAGTTACAACAACCTTAACAGTTGATAAGGATATCCTCAACTTTCCAAAAATGTATTCTACTAAATTTTCATCAGCTTCCAAAAGAGAACTTAATATATGTAATGGTTCAATGGATTGATGATTCATATTAAATGCAAGAGACTGTGCAGCTCCTAGTGCTTCTTGCGATTTTATTGTGAAATTTTTCATTGAATTATTTTTATAATTGATATTTTGTAATTTATACTTTTCTATGATCAACTTTGGTGCCTAGCCAAAAATTGTTGCATTTTCTGTTAAAATGTCGTGCAACTTCAATACACACCTGTCAAAATGACAAAAAAAACAAGTTTTTTGACATTTTTATCAAAAATTCTCTAAAAAACATGAAACTAATCAAGGTTTGATTTTTCTAAAGTCAGCTCATTAGATTAATCTATGATACTTTGAAATTTAAGTTAACATTCTTCGTTTGAAAGAAGTTGTTACAAATACTATTCGTAATTTTGATTTAAATCCTCAATTTGAGATTTTAATAAATATAGAATAGTCATAATTCATATATAAAAAGTGATTAGAATTGTGAATTTATTACACATCAACAATTCGAAATGACTTAGTAATAAACAAAGACTACAATGAAATTAGAAAGAACTATTCCTTTTCAAAAAAGACATATAGGAGTAAATAATTCGAAAGACATAGAAAAACAATTTGATTTGATAAATGTCGATTCTGTCAATACTTTGATCTCGGAAACCATTCCTAGTAATATTTTAATTGATACTAATGACGATCAATTTTCCTTACCTGCCATTTCTGAAAATGATTATTTAAAAGAAATAAAAAAAACTGCAAAACAAAATAAGGTATTCCGTTCTTTAATTGGTTTGGGTTATTATGATACAATCACTCCTTCAGTGATACTAAGAAATGTATTTGAAAACCCAGGTTGGTATACCCAGTATACTCCGTATCAGTCTGAAATTTCACAAGGAAGATTAGAAGCATTACTAAACTTTCAAACGGTTGTGTGCGACTTGACTGGTTTGGAAATTGCCAATGCTTCTTTATTAGACGAAGGTACTGCCGCTGCTGAAGCTATGGCAATGCTGCATTCCGCGGTTAATAAAAAGAATAAAAAATCTCCTAAAAAAACATTCTTAATATCGGAATCTTGCTTTCCAAACACTTTAGAAGTTTTAGAGACTCGTGCCAAACCTCTTGGAATAGAATTAAAAGTGAGCAATCATTCTGACTTTGACTTAGATGATCAAACCTTTGGAATTTTACTTCAATATCCAGCTCAAAACGGCGAAATATTTGATTATTCTGAATTAGTTAAACAAGCAAAAGAAAAAGGTATTTTGGTTTGCGTTGCTGCTGACTTATTATCCTTGACTTTATTGAGTCCTCCTGGAGAATGGGGCGCAGACGTTGTTGTTGGAACTTCACAAAGATTTGGTGTACCATTAGGATATGGTGGACCCCATGCTGCTTTTTTTGCAACTACTGATAAATTTAAAAGAAGCATTCCTGGAAGAATAATTGGAGTTTCTGAAGATGCATCGGGGAAACCAGCCTTGAGAATGGCATTGCAAACAAGGGAGCAACATATTAAAAGAGAAAAAGCAACTTCAAATATTTGTACAGCCCAAGCTTTACTAGCAAATATGGCAGGGTTTTACGCTGTCTACCATGGTCCTGATGGATTGCGACAAATAGCTAATAACGTTCATTATTACACTTCCATTTTAGCTGAAGAATTGAGTAAAATGGGTTTTGGGCTTATTAACGAGTTCTTTTTTGACACCATAAATATTTTTGTAGAAACAAGCATTTATAAAAAAATTAGAGTAAAAGCTTTAGAACATGGGATCAACTTTAGGTATTTAAAAGCCAATTACATTGGAATATCTTTAGATGAAAAAACGGATATTGCAGAAGTTGAACTCATTCTGAATATTTTTGCAATTTCAACTAATTCTACTAGGCGAGCAATAGATTTTACAAAAGAAATTTCACCTAAAATTCCTGAAAACTTAAAAAGAAGCAGCCCTTATTTAGAACATTCTGTTTTTCATTCTTATAGAAGTGAAACGGAAATGATGCGTTACATTAAAAGGCTTGAAAACAAAGATTTATCCCTTACTCATTCTATGATTGCCCTAGGTTCATGTACAATGAAATTAAATGCTGCAACAGAATTAATTCCTGTCAGTTGGGCTGCGTTTAACAATATTCATCCTTTTGTTCCATTGGATCAAGTTGAAGGGTATAAAATCATTTTTAGTGAGTTAGAAGAATATTTATCAAAAATAACAGGCTTTGCTGCATGTTCATTACAACCAAATTCGGGAGCACAAGGAGAATTTACTGGATTATTAGTTATCAAAGCATTTCACCAATCCACAGGAGAAACAAATAGGAATATAGTTATTATTCCTTCGTCGGCACATGGCACAAATCCTGCAAGTGCTGTTATGTGCGGCTTTAAGGTCATTGTTGTAAAATGTGAGGAAAATGGTGACATTGACTTAGCAGATTTGCAGGAAAAAGCAACTTTACATAGCAAAAACTTGGCTGCAATGATGGTTACTTACCCCAGTACGCATGGCGTATTTGAAAAAAACATTGTAGAGGCAACAGCTATCATTCACCAACACGGTGGAAAAGTTTACTTAGATGGCGCAAACATGAATGCACAATTAGGAATTACGAATCCTGGAAAAATTGGCGCAGATGTATGTCATTTAAATTTACACAAAACATTTGCCATTCCTCATGGTGGTGGTGGACCAGGGGTTGGACCTATATGCTGTACAAGTGAGCTGGCAGAATTCTTACCTTGTCATAAATTTATTAGAACAAGAGACAATAAAAACAATATAAGCGCAGTAAGTTCAGCGCCTTGGGGCAGTGCCAGTATATTGCTAATTTCTTATGCATTTATAAAATTACTAGGTTCTAAAGGCTTGAAAAAAGTTGCCGAACATGCGATCATAAATGCCAATTATATTAAATGTAAACTTGAACCTGAATTTAAAATTTTATATGACGGCGAAAAAAACAGAGTTGCACACGAGTTGATACTTGATTTTAGAGATTATAATAAATCACTGAATATTACTGTTGAGGATATTGCAAAGCGATTGATGGACTACGGCTATCATGCACCAACTGTATCATTCCCTGTTCCAGGAACAATAATGATAGAACCAACAGAGAGTGAAAGTTTGGATGAAATTGACAAATTTTGTGAAGCAATGTTGTCCATAAAAAGGGAAATTGATGAAATTGCAACAGGTGAAGCAGATGCAGAAGACAATGTACTAAAGAATGCACCTCATACTATGAGTGAAATTTGCAATAATGAATGGAACCATTCATATAGTAGAGAAAAAGCTGCTTTTCCATTACATTGGATAAAAGATAGAAAGTTTTGGCCCTCCGTCGCTAGAGTGTCCAACAGCTATGGTGATAGAAATTTAATTTGTAGTTGCCCGCCAATCGAAGTATATCAAGAGATATAAGTAAGTGGTAAGATCAAATGAACATGTCAAATAGTTTTTGTCAAATACTAATTGTAAACACTTTGCAATACTGTTTGACGGTTTTTAAATTGGTCATCTCACTTACTGATAAATTTGTTGCAAAGTGAACTTTATAAACAAGTCAGATGTTGATCTGTCTATGTTGATAAAATATTTTCCTTTTTAAATAGTATAATTATGCCATGTTATTTAAAAAGTT
>JAHDGP010000144.1 GCA_020627525.1 Bacteroidota bacterium | reverse complement strand
TGAACGTTTACTTAATTTTGGCAAAATTGCAGCTTGATTTCTTTATGAACCATTGTCATCTAAAAGGTTGACTTATTTTAAACAACAGAAACTTAGGCTCTATTATATTTCATAAAAAGTTTGGTAATGTATTTTCCAATAACATCAAACTCTAGGTTTACAACCGTTCCAGGCTCGAAGCTATGGAAGTTGGTGTGTTCATAGGTGTATGGAATAATAGCGACGGAGAAGGCGTCGTCTTTGACATTGAAAACAGTTAAACTTGTACCATTGACAGTAATTGATCCTTTTTCTACTAAAATGCTGTTATCGTCAGGAGCAAAGTTGAAAGTGTACAACCAACTGCCGTCCTGCTCTTCGACACTTTTACAAACCCCTGTTTTATCAACATGGCCTTGAACAAAATGACCATCCAATCTCGCCGAAGGCATCATGGCTCTTTCTAAGTTTACCTTATCTCCAGCAACCAGTTTGCCAAGATTGGTTTTTTGCATCGTTTCATAAATAGCAGTTACAACATAGTTGTCCTCTGAAATATCAACAACTGTTAAGCAAACACCATTATGGCTGACACTTTGGTCAATCTTCAATTCATTTGTAATGGAAGAATTTACTGTGAAATGGTAATTTTCATCCTCTTTTACAATATTTTTGACAGTCCCAATGGTTTCTATTATTCCTGTAAACATAATTTATACTTAATAATGAAGCGCTAAATTTACAATTTTCATTTTGGAAAGCTTCTTTAATGCATTGAAGTTGTTTAGAATTAAGTAATTTAAATATATGAGCGTCTTTTTAGCCGAAATGTCGGACCACCATATTTCAGCTATTTTTTCATCGGACTGGCGCACCAGCAATAGCTAAGGCTATTCCTTCAAAAAGGAGCTTCATCTGGACTAAAAATACATCTCATATATAAATAAATCCTTAATTCTAAACAACTTCATTAGAAAAAATGCCCAATGATCAATTAGCGTCGTTGAGATGTAAATTTTAAAATTCGCTTTTCAATTTTTCGTTGTAAGTCCGATTATCAATATAAACAAAGTACCCAAACTCATCGACTTCATTCTTGATTTTAATTTTACCACTTTCTAGCCAACTCAAAACGGTTTTTGCTTCTTCAATTATCAATGGATAAAACTTATTTATTAAATCGTTTTGTTCTTCTTTACTGATTTCTTCGAATGATTTAGTATAGTTTCCTGCTGGTGGACAGGCTACTGTTAAACCATATTTTAATCCAATTTTCCTTAAGAAATTAAATCCCTTACAATAAAGTTCATAAGTCATAAATATAGATTTAGAGCAGTTGTTGTCTCTATTTATGATTGACTTCAAGTATTCATTAATTCGTTTTTGTTCAAACTTCCCAAAATCAACATAGTGACCAATCACGTTATTAATTTCTGACAGTGCAAATTTATCTTTGAAATCAATTGATATTAAATCAAAATATTCTTCTTTTGTCAATGCTAATTCAAGAAAGTCATTTGAATAAATCCAATCTTCAAAATATTCAATACTGATATTTCTTTTGAGAACTTTATAGAATATTGTTTCAAAATCTTCTTTCAATTTTCAATTCAAGTTTGAGTATTATCTTTAAAAAACATTTCCTACACAAATTGCTAACAAGAATAATTCGAGCAAAGTTTCATGTATTTTGTTTCAAGAATCATTCAGCCTCAAGCATACTCAGTGAAACGGCACAGTGATACTTGTCCTCTTAAAGCAATACATCCAGACGGACATCTTTATTGACAAATTTGGTTGTCTCTTTGTCTATTTCGCTATATATCTTTTTTGCTTTTGAGGATAGATTCATACGGTTTCATTTTTAAAATTAAACACAAAAATCGAAGTACTTATTTTATTTGTTCTCAGATTCTGTGCCATACTTCAAGAACCACTCGTCCTCAAGTATACTCATTGTAATAGCATTGTGGTACTTGCCCTCCCAAAGCAATACATCCCGATGAACACCTTCCTTGACAAAGCCAACTTTCTCATACACATATTGAGCACGTGGATTAAAGTCAAAAACTTCTAATTCAATGCGGTGTAATCCAAGTGTTTCAAAGCCATGTTTTAACATCAGATAAGTAGCTTCACTTCCATAACCTTTATTGAAATATTTTGGGTTGCCTAGTGCAATTCGGAAATTAGCATTTCGCTCTTCAGCATTTATACTACTCAATACAACTTCACCAATAAAAGCAGGATCATCTTTAAGGGTTATCGCATAATCAACACGATCATCAGCGTTGAACAGACCAGCACACCATTTCTCAGTTCCTTCAAATGTGAAAGTGCGCTTTGTACCAGTTAATCTATTTCCTTCTTCATCGTTTAGAGATTCAAACATGCCTTGGGCATCCTCTTTGACAATTGGTCGTAAATTGATCAGTGTACCAGAAATACTAGGTTTGCTTATAGTTATTTTTTTACAAATGGACATTGTGTTTTATGTTTTAGAATTGGATAATATACCGTTTTAATGTTTCGCAGATTATAAATTCAAACTATCTTCGAGTAGTAAAGTTAGAGAATGCTTTTTTCATTTCTAAATATTCTATTTCATTGTAAAATAAATTTACTCGGATGACCAATATGTGTTAAGTAAAGCTTGTGCATAGTTCTCGTGCAAGCCACATATAACATTTGCCTGTCTGGAGCGGAATGGTAGTTTTTATCTGTGCAATAAGGTACAATTACCTGATCAAACTCTAATCCTTTTGCCAAATGTGCAGTGGTAATAACAATGCCACTTCCAAACGCAACGCTTACTGCATTTAATAGATTAATTTGGAACAACTTGTTCAACAATTCATAAAGCGTATCAGCCTGTTTTTGTGTTTTGGTTATGATACCTAAGGAATTAAAATTACTGTTATTGAAATCAACAATTAGTTTTTTTACTTCTTCCAACTCAGCTTCTTTGTTTTTACAAGAAATAATAAGCGGTTCTTCTCCATGTCGTTCTAAGGCTTCAACATTCACATGCTGACTGATGCGTTTTGTGAATTGAGTGATTTCATAAGTTGAACGATAACTCTTAAGCATGGTCATAGCTGTAGCATCAGGAAATATTTTTTCTATTGTGTCAAGATTAGAAGAACTAAAAGGGTTTACAGATTGATTTATATCTCCTAGAATGGTTTTTTTACATGGGTACAACCTGCTCAATACCTTGTATTGAACGATAGAATAGTCTTGCATTTCGTCAATGACCAAGTGCTTAACTTTCCGGTCTGGTTTAATACCCTCAAGTTTTATTTTAAAGTACAAAAATGCATAAACATCACTCCATTCATAAGTACTTCCTTTTTTTAATTTTAATAGTTCAGGTCTACCCAACCACTGGTAAAAATTTTTATACAATACCCTTGGGTTGTAAGAGGGAAACATTTTACGAATGGTCTTATGCAATTCTGTTCGATCTTTATTTTGAATTTCTATTTTATAATATCTAAAAATATTTTCAACCACTTCGCGAACTACTTCATTAAATCGTTTTAAAAGCGGCAGTTTACTGTATTTCTCAAATGATTCTTTGATAAACCAAGAAGGAACGAGTTTGCCTTTAACAAATATGTCTTTAATTTCAAAACCATCATTTTGCAACCAAACATGGTATTCATCAATTTTTTTTATCAGCTCTTTTGATGATTTAAACTGAATTCGTTCGATCAATTTGGAATCATTTTTTTCAAGCAGTTCTGTAACCTGCTCAAAAAAGGATTGAAACTTTATTTGATATTCTAACAATTCATTAGCAATTTCTTCAACACTGGTTTCAGCTACTGTTTCTTCTCCTAATTCGGGCAAGACATTGGAAATGTAGCTGGCAAAAACTTTATTTGGTGAGATAATCAAAATATCTTGCGACGTGATAGTCTCCTTAAAACGGTATAATAAAAAAGCGATTCGGTGTAAGGCAATTGATGTTTTGCCTGAGCCCGCAACTCCTTGGATGATGAGATGACGTGCCTCTTCATTGCGAATAATGGAATTTTGCTCTTTTTGAATGGTCGCAACAATGTTCTTCATTTTGGCACTGGATGCCTTGTTGAGTTCTTCCTGTAACACTTCATCATGAATGGTTAAATCGGTGTCCAGCATGTATTCCATTTCCCCATTGCGAATCCTGAATTGTCTTTTGAGTAAAATGTTACCTTCAACTTTTTTTTCTTTAATTTCAAAAAATGCTTCCCCTAATTCAAAGTCGTAAAATAAGCTAGAGATAGGGGCTCGCCAATCGAGTACTAAATTATTTTTGCTTTCATCATCCTGAAAGTTATGTACACCGATGTATAATTTTGTTGGAGTATTGTTGCCGTCTTCTAAAAAATCAATTCTGCCAAAGTATGCGGTATCTTTCAACCGTAACAAGCGTTTTTTGTTTTCAACACTGTGCTCTCCCAGTAAGGAGTAATTGCGAATAACTTCACGCAGCGCATTTTTTTCAAGATTATCCATGTCGCGCTTATGATCTTGCATATGCCTATTCATGTCAGCGATTTCATCACTCTTACCTTGTATAACCTCATTTATCTCAGTAAGTTTTCGGTCAACTTTTTTTAATAAATCTGATAGGTAGTTTTGTTCTTTTTTTTCTTCAGACATACTGTTAAATACTCTTGTTTCCATCACTTTTTATAGGCTATCTCGTTAAGTCACATCAAAACAATATGTTTAATTTTGTAGTATTTACAATTGATGTGTAAATGCAATAGATGCCTGCTTCTATATTAAGATTCTAAATAAAGATAAACTATTTCACGCGAGAACGGTAAGTTTTGGCAAACAGATTGAAAGGAGTTGTCTTGTAATGGTTTTCACCATAATATCTGAGAATCTTATCCATTTCTTTAGGCTTTTTAAAGCCAGGCATAATTTTAGAAATTTTTAATTCTTCATTTAAAACAACTATGGTAGGAAAACTCAAATCTCCTTTGGTAAGTGCAATTGCCAGTTCGTGATAGCCGCCTTTTCCGTGGTCAACATATTCATAAATTTTGCCATTGGCTTGAATTGGTTCTTTCATTTCAGCATTGAGCTTAACTGCATAAAACCTTTTGTTGACATATTTAGCTATTGTTTGCTCACCAAAGGTGACTTTATCCATGGTTTTGCAAAAGCCACACCAATCAGTATAGACATCTACAAGAATTTTTCGAGGTTCTATTTTAGATTTTGCAACCGCTTCTTCGTAAGTCAGCCATTCTATTTGAGCTACTTTTTCCGTGGTAGATGGCTTATAATCTATTGAACTGTTAGAAAAACCAACAGTAAATAGTATTAACAAGCTAAAGAAAAAGCTGGCGATTTGCATTTAAGAATTGTTATATCATTAACAGATTACTTCTGTTTTACAGTTTCAGGATTTGTTTTGTTTTGCTTTTTAGCAACAAATTGTTTTTGAAAATCTTGAAAAGGAATGTGTTTGTGTTGATTCTCAGTAAAATAATGCATCAAAACATCCATATCTTCCGCCGATGCAAAACCTGGTCTGATTCCAGCAATTTTTAACTCTTCATCCATGTAAACAGTTGTTGGATAAGACATTTTGCCTTGAAGTATAGCATAGGCAAGCTCATGGTAGCCATTTCTGCCATTTTTTACATATTTAAAAGTGTGTCCTAAAAATTCAATATCTTCTCTTTGTTCAGCATTAAACTTAACAGCATAGAAATTTTTATTCATATAATCCGCGACATCTTGATCTTGGAAAGTTGATTTATCCATTTCTTTACACCAATGACACCAGCTTGTATAAACATCTAAAAAGATTTTTTTAGGATTTTTTTGAGACTCGGCTACAGCCTCTTCAAAGGTCATCCAATTTATTTTAGCCTTTTTTGCAGTTGGTTTATTGACAGTTTTTGAAACCGTCGTTTTCTTGTTAGATTTAAGACTGGTTTTTACTGCTTGAGCATTTGAATAAAATGAGCAAGATAAAAACATAAAAAAGCAAACTAAATTTTTCATATTGACTACGACTGGATTCCAGTATTTTTGTTTAATAGTCCAATCATTTAAAAATAATGTTGGACATTTGTAAAATTAATACAAATATAAACTTTCCTGAAACGCCTTTTGTAGTTTTATCTATTAAATAGCGTTAAGCATCAGTTAAAAATATACAAATATGATAGACAGACGTCCTTCAGATAATGATTTTAATGAATATTATAAGAAATACATCGACTTGGTTGAAGAAAATGATGTGATTGGACATTTAAAATACGCACTTTCTAGAAATATACAGTTTTTCAATGAAATTGCTACAGAAAAGTGGGACTACAGCTATATGGAGGGTAAGTGGTCAGTGAAGCAAGTTTTGCAGCATTTGATAGATACTGAGCGTGTTATGGCTTACAGAGCTATGCGTGTTGCAAGAAATGATAAAACTGAATTACCGGGTTTTGATCAGGATGAATTTGCTGAAAATGCAGAATTAACTGAACGTTCTGTAAAAGATTTGATTGATGAATATTTTGCAGTAAGAAAAGCTTCTGTGACAATGTTTAGTAGTTTTACAAATGATGTTTGGAATAGAAGAGGTACAGCGAGTAATAGTCCTGTGACACCACTGTCATTGGCGTTTATTATTGCAGGACATGAACTGCACCATATTGATGTTATCAAGAAAATGTATTTGTAAATTTAAGTAATTGTTGCTTGCTCAAGAAATTGTTGTTATTAATAATGTAAATGGATTTTTTAGAAAAGAATTTATCGAAATATGTGGAGGAGCATTGCAGTGCTGAACCACAAGAGTTATATGAGCTTTACCGAGAAACATATTTGAAAGTTTTAAGCCCCAATATGTTGAGTGGTAACATTCAAGGACAGTTTTTAAAAATGCTTTGTCATTTGATTCGACCCAAATCAGTTTTGGAAATAGGAACATTTACAGGTTATTCTGCAATTTGTTTGGCACAAGGCTTGCCGCCCGATGGGAAATTGATAACCATTGATATAAATCCTGAGTTGACTTATTTGGTTGACAAATTTTTGAAAAAGACAGGAACGGCAGATAAAGTTGAGTGTTTGATTGGAAATGCTATGGAAATCATTCCAAACTTGGATGTCGAGTTTGATATGATTTTTATTGATGCGGATAAAAAAAATTATTTGAAATACTATAAATTGGTGTTTGATAAGCTGAAACCAAATGGTTTGATATTGGCAGATAATGTTTTGTGGTATGGTAAAGTCGTAAATAAAGCGGAAGATATTGATACACAATCGTTGCAAGAATTCAATGAATTTGTTCAAGCAGATGATCGTGTTGAAAATGTTTTGATGCCTTTACGTGATGGTTTGATGATGGTTAGAAAAATTAGTGATTAGCCAGACAGCTAGAAAAGTTACTGAGCGGAGTCGAAGTATGGTTACTGAGCGGAGTCGAAGTATGGTTACTGAGCGAAGTTGAAGTATGGTTACTGAGCGGAGTCGAAGTATGGTTACTGAGCAGAGTCGAAGTAAAATAATCTAAATTGAATTTATGCTTGTTTATATAGAAAAGCAGTTTTATGTCTCTTAAGTTAAACGAGATTCGAAAGCCGATAGAGGAGGAGTTGAAAATCTTTGAGAAAAGGTTTAAGCAATCTGTGCAAAGTAAAGTGGCTTTGTTGGACAAGATAATGTATTACATTGTTCAGCATAAAGGAAAACAAATGCGTCCGATGTTTGTATTTTTTGCGGCAAAATTGAATGGTATTGCTGGAGAAAAAAGTTATCGTGGAGCGGCACTGATTGAATTGCTACACACAGCGACATTGGTACACGATGACGTGGTAGATGATTCTGATAAGCGGAGGGGTTTCTTTTCAGTAAATGCACTTTGGAAAAATAAAATAGCAGTTTTGGTTGGCGATTATTTATTGTCTAAGGGCTTGTTGTTGTCATTGGAAAATAAAGATTATCAGTTATTACATATTGTTTCGGATGCTGTTAGAGAAATGAGCGAGGGTGAGTTGTTACAAATAGAGAAAGCGAGAAAACTGGATATTGACGAGTCAACTTACTATGAAATCATTAGACAGAAAACGGCAACATTGATTTCTTCGGCCTGCGGAGTGGGGTATGCTTCTTCTTGTGGGGAGGATGAAGAAGGGTTGAGAAATATTCAATTATTTGGTGAAAAAGTGGGCATTGCTTTTCAAATAAGAGACGATTTGTTTGACTACGGAACGGCCAATATTGGCAAGCCAACAGGCATTGATATCAAAGAGAAAAAAATGACTTTGCCTTTGATTTATGCATTGAACAATGCAACGAAGGGAGATAAGCGCAATATCGTATATTTAATTAAAAATAAAAATACAGATAAAAAGGCAGTAAAAGAAGTTGTAGACTTTGTGCATAAAAGTGGCGGAATGGAATATGCGACGGAGGCGATGTTTGAATATCAGAAAGGAGCATTTGAAATATTGCATAAATTTCCCAAAAATGATGCACGTTTGGGACTAGAACAGTTGGTAAGATATACGACAGAAAGAAAAAAATAGTATTTTTGTCCTTATGAAAACTATAAACAATACAAGCTCACTTATTAGAGTAGTTACCCTGATGCTGTTTGTTTCAATTTTCTTTATTGCATGTAGGGAAGAAGTTGATATAACAAAAATTAAAATTGTTGATAATTACAGTCGTAATGATTTGTTTGCATTTGATGGGGCAAAATATTTATTAGGAAAAACTAGGCAAAAATATATTACAGAAGAAGAACGCGAAGATTTCCAAGATAGAGGAATGAAAGTAAAATTCAATGATAAGGGAGTTCTTCAGTGGGTAGAAATTGTTTCGCCCAATTTTTCTATTGACAAAAGGGTGAAAGTTGGAGACAATCGAGATAAGCTTATTTCTTATTTGGGAAATCCAGACAGTGAGAAGGATCACGTAGGCAAACAAAACCAAAAGCTAGGTAACATTAAAGCGCTGTATTACGACAACTTGGTATTATACACTAGGGATGATGTTGTTTCAATTATAATATTTGGCAATACATTGCATTCTAATTCCTATGGAAACCATAATCCGGTAAATAAGAAATAAAAAGAAAACGCCAACCCAAGAATGGAATTGGCGTTTATGGTTTTATCAGCTATTTTTTTAATTTTTTCAAGCTCTTTTTATAGGCTTTTTTCATTTTCTTAATAGTAGCTTTATGAGAAATTGCCAACTGTTCTAAAGTAACCTGATATCTACCTTCTTGAAGATCAAGTTCCATTTGAAAATCTTTTTTAAGCTTTTCAATTTCTTCATGGTTGGCAGCCTTTTTCCCTTTCTTTTTTTGGGATTTTTTCTTGTCTTCAACAACTACTTTTACAGTTGCCTTGGCTTTTTTTGCTGTTTTCTTATCTACATTGTTCGGTGTAGAGTTGGATTTATCAACAGTTGTATCCTTATCTGTTGATTTTGAAGCCTTTGTTTTTTTTGTTCCATCTTTCACTTCAATAATAATGGTATCTTTTTCATTTTCCCCTTTTCGTGGTGGATTATTTTCAGTTTGATAATCTTGCCACTGTTTTTTCTTTTTTGTCATTAGATTAGTGATTTTGCGACCTAAGT
>JAHDGP010000143.1 GCA_020627525.1 Bacteroidota bacterium | reverse complement strand
ATTGGTACTTACTTGACTGACATTTATTGTTAAAATAACATTTTAGTTAAAAGTTGTAAATGCAATAATTGTAGGTGAATTAGCACATGCTAACAAATAGAAATATTAATTGTTTTGTAACTATCTCCACGAAAATAGTATAATTTTCTGTATTTAAGAAGGTTATATATTATGAATATATGATATTATTTTTCCATTAAAAATCATGTACTGCGTTTAGTAATTTAGAGCTAAACCGCTATACCAAATTTTTGAGAGTATACATTTTATAATATTGTATATAATATGCAATAATGCTATATTTTTTCGTTATATTTGGAATGGAAGTATAAAAGTTATCAGCTACAGCTCAGAATTTGCGCCAAAAAAAAATTACAAATCTTTGCTGCCCAAAGATCGTGAGATTTTGCATCTGTCACTCTACAAGATGTTAAATATCCAGATCATTAAGAATAATATATATAGCTGACTCCATAATTCAATTGCATTTTAAATCAGATTGATAAAATTAAAAAAGGAGGAAACAATGGATAAATTAACTCAGTTTTTTAGCGAGCTGTTATCCAATACGGATAAATTAGACCGTTTTAATTCAGGCTCTAATATGGTCGAAATTGCTAGAAATAGAAAGAGCATGTTAAATGCAGCGGGAGTAAGAGCCACTGAAAAGCTTATTTGGATGGATGCTCAAGAAATACTAAAATTAATAGAGAACGAGCAGGTCGATAATAAAAACACCGATCTGGAATCGACAATTTGTGGGCTAATAGTGAAGCAAATGCAAAGTTTTCCAGATCGGATTGCAATTATTGATAATGACACTGAAATTAGCTATCAGCAACTCATAAATAAAGCCAATCAGGTTGCAGGGGCGCTTGAGAATCGCGGAGTAGAAACAGGATCATTGATCGGGGTGTGTATGAACCGTACTTGGGAACTGTTGGCTGCTCTAGTTGGTGTAATGCAAGCTGGATGTGCCTATGTACCATTGGACCCTGCTTATCCGCGCGAAAGGATAAAATATATGTTGGAACATTCGCGAGCAGTTGCTGCCATTGTGGACAACGATGCTTCTGCTAGTCTTTGCAAAGGAGTGGGGGAGCTAGTGTGGATCAATAAGTTGGGGAGGCACACAAATGATAAAGTTAAACCATCAGCAAATGATTTGGCCTATGTAATTTATACTTCAGGTTCTACAGGAAAACCCAAGGGAGTCGCTGTGGAACACAGCAGTGTAATATTTATGAGACAGTCGATGCAAGGTCTGTTTAGCGAGGAAGAGTTGGAAGGAGTTTTTGCTGGTGCCTCAGTTTGTTTTGATACATCCGTAATGGAAATAATGGGAACATTATCATTAGGCGGTACAGTAATACTAGCAAAAAATGCGCTTGAATTAACCAAGCTGTCCGCAGTAAAAAAGATTAGGACATGTGTTATGGTTCCTTCGGCAGTGCAAGCTTTACTTTCTACTGAAAAACTGCCACCTGGAATAAGATGTCTTGTTTTCGGTGGAGAAGCACTCAAGCGTTCTCTAGTTGATCAAGTATATGCACAAAATCCAAACCTTAGAGTGTTAAATGCATATGGTCCAACGGAAGATACCGTTTATTCAACTATTTCTGAAATTCCTTTTGGAACCAAAGTTGTCACGATTGGAAAGTCTGTGCCAAACTCTTGTGCTTTTATATTAGAGGATGATTTAAAACCTGTTTCTGTTGGAATAGCTGGCGAATTGTATCTTGCTGGAAGTAAGCTCGCCCGTGGTTACTTGTACAACGAAGCAATGACCAAGGAACGTTTCATCGAGTTGGAGCCTACTGATTTACTTCCTGTAAATCGAATGTATAAGACTGGTGACTTGTGCCGTTGGACAGAAAATGGAGAGATTGAATTTCTTGGTCGTGTGGATCAACAAGTTAAAATTAGAGGTTATCGCATTGAATTAGAGGAAATTGAATCCATCCTAGAATCAATGAATGGTGTTGCCGCCGCCGCTGCTGCTGCAGTAGATGGAGGTATTGGTCAAAAGATACTGGTAGTCTATGTTGTATCCAAAAATGAAGGGCTTACTGAGGCAGCAATAAAAACCTATTTATCAAAAAGACTTCCAAAGTATATGATTCCGCAAGTGGTGAAGTTTCTAAATGCATTGCCACTGTTACCGAATGACAAACTTGATCGCAAAAAACTAATGAGCCTTGAGCAAAAGGTGCATTTAGCTAAAGCTTCGGGTTCATTAGAACAAGATGTAAATGCAATTAATGAAAATACTAATTTGGCAAAACCGTTGTTAGTATCAAATGATGATCAGCAAGAAAAAATACGTACGATAATTCAGAATGAGGTTGCCGCTCTTCTTAATTTGGACGATCCTGCAAATGTTCAGCCTGACCAATCATTTGATAGTTTTGGGCTCGATTCACTGACAACATTGGAATTTAGCAGTCGGCTAACAAAATTACTTAATCGAGAGGTATCAGCACAGTCTGTGTTCGAACATTCGAGCCCAAATGCTCTGGCATATTTTCTTGTAAATGTGAAAAATCCTACAAATGATTGTAGAAAAGGACAGTTGTTTAGCGCTTCAAACAATTCTCTTGCCAGCTTCCAAACTCATATTCAATCCAGCCATCCTACATTTCAGGCTGCGAAAGTATCAGCTTGGGATGCGACAGATAAAAGTATACTGGTTCAAGAGGTGTTACAGATGGTAAACGATGATCGAAGAAACCCTTACAGTAAAGTATTGAGGACAGGAAGCGCGACAAGGGGCATTGTTGGCGACGCATACAATGACGAAGAACAAGAAGCCATAATATGGACGACCAATCTGTACCTTGGCTTGAATCGAGATCAAAAAGTTATGAAAGAGGCCTCTATTGCTCTAGAGCGTTTTGGAACTGGAATGGGTACTTCAGCGGCAGCCTCCGGTATGACCAATCTGCATTTGGAATTTGAAACAGAGTTTGCAGAATTGGTCGGGAAATCAAGCGCTTGTTTGTTTCCAACAGGTTACACTGCCAATGTAGGTGCAGTTGCTGGGCTTTTAGGGAAAAATGATGTTGTCGTAATTGATCAACTTTGCCACGCTTCTATAGTTGATGGTGCTAGACTGTGTGGTGCGAAGATTCGAACATTTAAACACAATAATGCAGCAGACCTAGAGACCGTACTTGAATCGGAAGTGTCACCCTATCGCACTATTCTGGTTGTTTTGGAGGGCGTATATAGTATGGGAGAAGGTGCCGCACCCGTTGCAGAAATTGTACAAACAGCCAAAAAATACAATGCACTCGTTTTAGTTGATGAAGCACATTCTTTTGGCTTTTATGGTGAAAACGGGGCTGGTATATGTGCAGATCAAGGTGTAACGAATGAAGTTGATTTCATAATGACAACACTGAGTAAATCATTGGGCAGCATTGGAGGAGTAGTTGCGGCTAGTCAGCAACACATTGACCTATTAAAATCATCTTCCAGAGCTTATATTTTTCAAGCTTCTATTAGTCCTGCAGATATGGCTGCAGCAATTACTGCATTGCGACGCCTTCGATCTGATCGTGCATTGCGTGAACGATTGTGGAATACGACTAGGTACATGCGAAAACGATTTGAAGATGCGGGCTATGATTTAGGGACGGGTGACGGTCCCATCGTTACTCCTCATTTTAGCAATAAAGACAAGCTCTATGCAATTGTTCAAAATATGTATAAGCGTGGCATTCAAACCTCGGCTGTGACGTATCCAATTGTAGAACCAGGACGAGGTAGCTTAAGACTCATTTGCTCGGCAGCTCATGGAAGATGTAGACAAAACACTCGAAGCTCTTATCGAAGCCGAACGAGCAGTAGATCAGCAAATGGCTGTAGTAAATAGTCAAGCAAAAGAATCAAATGCTACTCAAGCTGATATTGAGAACTGGGCTCATTCATTTTCTGCCTATTTGAAAGAATCTTTGACTGATGCTGTTGCTCCATCTCCCAATCTCGCAATAACTGTTAGCATATCCGAACAGGCTGAACCAATCACAATTGTATATAATGATGGCATCGTATCAGTAAATGAGTTTGGTTCTGATAATTTACCAACTTGTTCGTTGGTCATAACAGATAAAAGCACCGTAACTGCTTTGCAAGTATCAGACGTTCAAGTTTTACTTCGTAGTATTTGTAAGGGAACCTGTTTGTTGAAAGGGCAAGTCGAACCATTTATCTGGTTTATTGGTAGAATTGTAGATCAGAAACAAGTAGAGATGAAGGTGATTTCCTAAACAATCGACCACAATGTTTGCTGTAACATTGAATTTTAGATCGGAAATATGTTCAGGGAATCATTTGATAAAAAATACTGTTGGTAAAATATTAAATTTGGGATTTGTATCAATGTATCTTTGGCTTGTAGCTACCAGTCCTTCAATAGAATTTTAGGAAAAGCTTGGAGGATTAAAATTTTCAGAAAGACAATTGAAATTGGTGGTGCAAAGTTTAAAGAAGGTGGCATTGGACTGATTTGATTTGACAACTGTATATTTTTTTAAATAAAAGAGCATGATCAAGATAAGAAAATATCATTCGGATGATTGGGAGAGACTGTGTGAAATTCACGATAAGGCGAGAAAAGATGAATTGGAAGGGTCAGTAGATTTAGATGCATTTAAAACCCTAGAAGATACATTTGAAAACGAAGGCTTGTTTGATGGAGAAGTTTTTGTCGCAGAATTTGAGGGTGAAGTAAATGGCTTTATTTCATTCGAAAAATCAGAAATTACATGGCTTTATGTTGATCCTAAAAATTATGGAAAGGGTCTTGGTAGTTTATTGCTTAAGACTTCGTTAAGTCATTGTGATAAAAAAGTGGAGGTAGAAGTTTTGCATAACAATGCTCGCTCAATTGCATTTTACGAAAAACACGGATTTAGGATTGTCAAAAAAATGGAAGGTGTACTAGAGGGCAATGAAAAATACAAAGCAACAGCCTATTTGATGAGAATTGAAAATAATGATTTAAATGAGAGTCAAAATTAGTTTGGATGAAATAAGTTCAGCGATAAAGCAGGTTTTATCTATTGGAGAGCTCAGGGATAACAGTACTTCCGTTATCTGCTATGATCTTGGTTTGATTGAGGAGAAAATTAACTACATAAAAGGTATTTATCCACCAACAGTATTGCATGCTATTGCTGTAAAGGCAAATCCGTTGGTCAAGATTTTAGAAAATATTAAGGGCTTAGAGGTAGGACTAGAGGTTGCCAGTTTGCCAGAATTGTACATTGCTCATAAAATTGGTTATGAAAGTAACAAAATAATTTTTGATTCACCATCCAAAACAATTGATGAATTGAAATTTGCTCTTGAAATTGGAGCTTGTATAAACGCAGATTCTTTTTCAGAATTAAATAAAATTAATGAATTGTTGAGTGGCGTAAAAAGCCAATCCGCAATAGGGCTTCGAATCAATCCTCAAATTGGTCAAGGTAAAATTAAAAGCACCAGCGTAGCTGATAAAATATCTAAATTTGGCGTTCCTTTAGAGCAAAATAGCAAAAAAATAATTGAGGCATATAGTAAATTTGAGTGGCTAACCGGAATTCACTTACACATCGGTTCACAAGGTACCTCAATAAATCAATTGGTAACTGGATTGGAAAAGGTTTACAATTTAGCTGTAGAAATCGAAGAAAGGCTTTCTGACACTGGCAGAAAAATTGAGTTTTTCGATATGGGTGGAGGATTTCCTGTTTCCTACAACAAGGACAGCGAAGGCCTCGATATGAGTGATTATGTTGATGAGATAAAAAATAAAATCCCTAAGTTTTTCCAAAGTGATAAAAAGATAATTACGGAATTTGGCAGATATATATATGCAAATTCTGCCTTTGCAGTAAGTAGGGTAGAGTATGTCAAAGAAGAAGAAAATTACAAAATACTGTCCATACATCTTGGAGCAGATTTTCTTTTGAGGAAAGCATATAATCCAACTGACTGGCATCACGAATTATCAATATTTGACTCTTCTGGCAATTTAAAAACAGGTATTGATTTTAAAAAATATATTGTTGCTGGTCCTTTGTGTTTTGCTGGGGATGTGATAGCTAAAAATATCGAATTGCCAATTGTTGAAGAAGGCGATTTTCTTGTGATTCACGATGTTGGTGCTTACACTTTGAGTATGTGGTCAAGATACAATAGTAGGCAAATACCCAGTGTTTTAGGATTTAACAAAATTAATAATGCAATTACAACACTGAAGAAAAGAGAATCATTGGATGACTTGTATGATTTTTGGTCATAAATTCAATAACTCTTTCATTGCCTAAAATATAGTGCTTATATTTGATTCTAATATTTAGATAAACATGAGACAATTACCCATAACAGAAAAGGATATTTCAGAATGGACAGCAATGCCGGTTTTTTCACCAATCCTATGTGCCGATTTAAATTATTTGGGAATAAATACCAATGAATTTATTGACTTTTTCAAGGGTTGCTTTATTGAGATGCCCTTTGATTTCTATGATGTAAAACGCAAACAATGGGGATTGTTGCCTAAAGAAATACAAGCTTCTAAATTTGAAACATTTAAAAAATATTACTTGGACAATGAAGCAAGTTTAAAGCAATTTACTGATCAGCTTAATCTTGATTCCGAAACTTTAAATCACTTAGAATCTATTCAGCCGTGGAGAAGACGTTCAGTTTGTACCTTTGATTTAGAGTTAAACGAAGATATAAATATTGAGCGTTTTTATCCAAAAGGATTTGAACAATCACTTGATGAGTCTGATGTGCGTTCACTGCCGAGGGTTTTTGAAGAAACCAAAAGTGAACTGGTCGAAAATGAACTGTTTTTTAACTTTTTACAGTCAATTGCTAAGTATGCACAAAAAATGAGTCCACATATTGTCATAAAAAAGATTCGCACATCCGTACATTTTATGAGTGTCAGAGCAAAAGAAGGTGTTCCAGGAAACAACTCTCCCGAGGGTGTTCATGAAGACGGAGCTGATTTTATTGTTTCAGCCTTAGTTATAAATCGTTCAAATATGATCGGTGGCAAAAGTCAGGTCTTTGAGAATATGTCAGACGGTCAATTGGTAAATATTTTTGAGCGTGAACTTCAGCCTGGTGAATTTCTATTTCAAGCAGATACGGGCGAAGAAAAACATTATGGCAATGATTTGTGGCATTATGTTACTCCTTTTTATGTAGAGCCTCCAATAGAAGAATCTTGGCGAGACATTATTGGTTTAGACCTTGCCATTATTCAACCCAAAACTTAGCTTCATCCAAACTTGTACCAAATTCGTATTCGACATTTAAACGCACTGATTGACCTTTCTTCACTTGAACTGGATTTTCTAGTTTGCAAACGGTTGGCGGCATCAAACTGTCCGTACCAGTAAAGTTACACCCTTCAGCTACTTGAACCATTGAGTGCATATATACAGAATTAACAGTTCCCGATAAAAGCGGAGTTATTTCAAGAGTCTTTTTTACTTTCAATTCTTCAACCTGATACAAATCAATTTCATTCACAACTTGATGTAATGATAATTGTTCTGGTAAATGTCGAGTAAAGTTTATTGGATAATGTTTGTGTTCTTTTTCGAATTCAATATTTGCCAACTGAACAACATTTGTGATGTGTTCAGGCAACAATTTGCCATCTGGTTTCAAGTATTTGCGTAAGTTTTTGAAAATTTGAACTTGATATTCATTACCGCAATAAATGCTCATTAGTTCACCAACAATATAATCGACTTTTTCTGGTAATCCCACTTTCATTGCATCACCGAAAATTACTTCTACTTTATCCTGCCATCCATTTTTTTCAAGTTCTTCTTGAATGAAATTTTTTAAATCAGGATTGTTTTCTATTAAATACGCTTTTTTTACCTTTGACAGAAAGTGTTTTGTCAATGCCAATGTTCCAACGCCTGCCTCGCACACAATCTTGTCTGTAAAGTCATAATGATCGAAAGCCCTGGTAAACGCACTAACTCTGGTACGATCCGATTCCATAACCTTATAATAGATCGGAAGAAAGCCATAATGTTCTTCACTAAATGTCTGCGCTTTTAGTATTTCATACTTTAAGCTATCGTACCTGTCAATTAAATTTGAATAAAATTCGAACTCCATTATGATTTTGATTTGATTCTTTTGTCAAATATACGAATCAGAATGAGAACTTGCGTTATAACTTTATTCGAAATTTAAAATTTGAGTTTGCCTCCTTCAATTTCATCCTTGTTTAAAAATTCGGATAAAATCTATTGGGTATTCAGTATTCCTCTTTTTTCGAACAACCGATTATTTATGTCAAAGTAAGTGATAAGACCAATTTAATTTGATCTTACCACTTACTTAAGTAGGCAAATCAAAAAAAATTACAAGGTAGATTTGGTAAGTTTTCGTTTAAAAAATATACTGCAATCCAAGGTTTAAACTAACTTGATTGAAATTGGTTGTTCGTTGCGTTTGTCCCACTCCGCTGTGCTTTTGCAACGCCCAGTTCGGATTCACATTGACGATCATTTTGTCCGTCAAATGGTAACCAACAAATGGACTTATGCTCAATCCTATTTTAAAATTATTGAGGGGAGCACTATCCGAATTAGTATCAAACTCGATAATTTCTAAAGACTCATTCTGGAACTTTCCAGATTGATTGAGAGTAAAATTGAATGTTGCACCTACTGTCGTTCCATAACTGAAATTATTAATTCTGTTTTTTAATCCTATTTCAAAAGGAATTGCCAACTGCTTAAATTGATTATAGTGAAGGATTTTTCTAGTAGTGGTTACATCTACTAAAGCTTCGCCATATTCAGTCTTTACAGTGTCTCCATTTTCAACCCAAACCTTAACCAACTGATTTTCTTTTAATACTTGTTTCGTAAGTACAGAAGTATAATTGAAATTTGTCCACAATTTGTGATATTCTAAACCAGAATTTATAATCAATTTATCATTGAATATAAATGAAGTATTTATGCCCCAATTATGACCGAAGTCGCCACTTTCTGTATTGTTTTTTATATTCTCAAATGATGGATTTTCAGGAATGGTGTGATTTTGAAAAGTCCAATTAACTCCACTGATTAGGCTTACAGCAAATTCCAATTTTTTATACAACCTTGGAAGCTTTATTTTTCTTCGCTTCTTTTTGTCAAAAAGAGCAGTAGATTTTTTATTATCTGATGTTGGACTTTTTCGATCTTTTAAAACGAGCTTTTTGTTTTTAAGGAGGTTAATTGGATTCAGTTCAATCTTTTTTGCAGTACTAATTTTATCATAAGAAACACTATTAATCGTTTCTTTAAGTTTTAAACTTCTAGCTTCTTGAAGTTCAGTTTCATCTTTTATACTAGAACTTTCTGAAATAGGAGCGGCTGCCTTTTTGTCTTTATCGTCTCTTTCAATTAACGCCTCTCCATTTTCAGAATTTTCAATTTTATTCTCATAATTTTCTTTAATAATTTTTTTACTCCCTTTGTCAACAAAAGAGATAGAATTGTTTCCGCTCTTTTTAGTAGAAACAGTCTTCAAGCCTTCAGTATTTGTATAAATCAATTGATTGTCAGAAACATCATTTTCAACCAATCTTTCTTTGATAGTT
>JAHDGP010000142.1:368-9647 GCA_020627525.1 Bacteroidota bacterium | reverse complement strand
TTCTCCGCTTTTTTGATAGCTTCTTTAGCTTTTTCAATCTCTTTCAATTTTTTCTCGATCAGTCTTTCAAGATTCCCGTGTTGATTAATCAATTTTGCCTGCTCATTTTCGGTCTTTTTAAGGTTTTTCTCCTCATCTTTAACCTCTCCCTTGATTTGGTCGACAACGCACTTTTTAGCGTACTCTTTAAGCATTAACTCAGCAACTCCATACTTTTTAGGATCATCTCCCTTGTTCAAGTACATACCATCTTCCATTTCATAAAAAGTAGAAACCTTAACACCATTATCAGATTCATCAAACAATGCATAAACATTTATCAAATCACTGCTAAGCGAAGGAATCAAAAGGTCGATGCCTTTTATCTCATCACCCGACTTTTTGTGAACCTTACTAGACTTGCTTAATTTTCTACTAGCTTTGTATTCCTTTATATAATCTGACCATTTATCAGCCGCATAGTCAGCTTTTATGTTTGGAAGCATAACAGCCAAGCTGTTGTTGATGCCAGTACTCATAGAAGCATCATTTTCTATAATTTCATAGCTTGGAGGGTTGTATTCTGGGAACTCCATTGCCGTTTTAGATTTTTTAACTTTTTTTGGTTCTGCTTCCTCATTAGACTCAGTCGTCTTAATAATGATTTTTTCAGCTTTTATTTGAATATTTGAAGAGTCCTGTTGAATGACTTCAACTTCTTTGCTTTCTTGTGCTGATAATGAAAGGCTTACGGCACTTAAGATGAATAAACACTTTAACTTTTTCATAATAATGTTATTTACGATAAATAATTTTTTGCTAAATGGTTTGTTAAATGTAGGAATAATGACTTATAAATAAAATTTGTTGACAAAAGAATAATAGAATTAGTTCTATTAATTTTTTTAGATTTAAAATAATTTGGAAGGTTTATTCTTACTTTTGTTTTTTAATAATATGCCTCAGTTTTTGATATGGAATTTACAAAAAGATACCAGTTTGATCCTCAAAAAGACTTTCTTGGAAAAGGAGGCTTTTCAAAGGTTTTTAGGGCTTATGATACTGTTAGGAATAGAGAAGTGGCTTTAAAGTTCTTTTATGGTTCTGTATCAGAGAAGTATGACATTATTGGTGAGATAAACAGAATGGATGATTTGGTTCATCCCAATGTTATCAGGCATTATGATGCGACTATAATCGAATCTACCAATGCCATTGGAGAATTAGAAAAGATTCAAGTAGGTATAATGGAGTATGCCAATTCTGGTGATCTCACGGATATTTTGAAGGCAAAATCCAAAATTTTAATTCAAAAGGTTATTAGTGACATACTTGATGGGCTTAAATATTTACACGATAACAAAATAATTCATCGAGATTTAAAGCCCAAAAACATACTGCTCTCTCGTTCTGAGGGTGGACAGTTAAAAGCGAAAATTGCCGATTTTGGTATCAGTAAAAAAATTGGCTTTGAGGACAAAGCAGAATCTACCCAGCTTTTAGGAAGTGTTGAGTACATGGCTCCTGAGCAGTTCAACCCTAAAAAATACGGCGTCAATGGGCAGACTGATACAAATTTAGACTTATGGTCATTGGGCATAATAATTTATGAATTGTTCACACAAACCACCCCTTTTGGAAATAGATCTACAGGCTTGAGCAACGAAGAGATTTTGAGCAATATTTTATTTAAAGATATTGTAATTGAATACAACAGGTTGGACGAACCTTATCAAACAATAGTAAGAAGATGTCTTATTAAAAACGCAAACGAACGAGTGCAATCTCCTGATGAATTGATTAACATTTTAAACAATAAAGTCTCTGTAGAAGATTTAAAGGATAAAATAGACCACAATGCAACACAGGTTTTAGATCGTTCCAGTTTTTTACAAGAGGAGATTCAAAAGGATTTAAGTGATCTTAGAAAAAACAAAAATGTAACTTCTCGAATTGTAACACCGATTCCTCAAGCTCAAATCGTGAAACCAGAGGTGAAGCCGGAAGTTAAGCCAAGCATTATTCCTGCAATGGAAGAAGCGCCTCCGGTAAAAGAAGTAATTCCTGCCAGTAAAAAGAAACCAAAATCATTGGAAATATTGGTGGGAAGCGAAGAAGGTATTAAGTCGGGCAAATACTACTTTCAGCAAAAAGATTACATAACCAGTTTTAAGTACTTGGACAAATTTAAAAACACCAAACATTTTGATACCGAATCACAATTTTATCTAGGTTTTATGCTTTATAATGGAAAATGTGGAGGATCACACGATTTCGATAAGGGCAAGCAATTGATGGATGATGCAAAAGCCAAAGACAGACCTTTGGTTATGGATCTCGTATTAAAATATGTTTTAGGTCGAAAATAAAAACCAATCTTTAAATAGTAATTAAAAGGATTGGTAATTTCTTCACATTACTTATTACTTTTGTACAAAATTACATATACCTTATTATGGCTAAAGTTGAATGTTTTAATTGTAAGAGAATTACGCCTGTTATTGCCCCAAGATACAGATGTACTTTTTGCAATTATCCTATGCATAAATATCAAGAAACAGAAGAAAAGCAACCGGAAAACAAAGTAATTAAAGATTTTAAACAAAATGACTACAGTCAATCTATCGTTGATAGGGTGAAACCTGCTGATCCTGTTGAGAAAAAATCTGCTTTTAACGTCAATTCCGATAAAAAAGAAGAGGCTAAAGAGAAAATTGGCCCTGGTGTAAATATCAACATAAACACCCCTTCTGATCAACCTAAGAACTTTATGGAAAAATTGGAGGAGCAGGTGAATATTAATATTCAACCAAAAGAAAATCCTCCAAAAGAAAAAAACTTTGTTCAACGCCTCAATGAAAAGGTGAACATAAATATCAATACTGGTAATAATCAGCCTGAAAAGAACTTTGTTCAGCGATTAAATGAAAAAGTAAATATTGATAAAGGTGAAAATGAACCAAAGAAGAATTTTGTTCAAAGAATTGAAGAGTCAGCAAAGCCCAAACCAGCTGTTCAGCCGATTAAATCAGATAAGTTTTCAAAAGATACATTGGACAGGCAAGAAAAATTGAAAGAAATTTTCAATGCTGTTCGTAAACCAACGACGGAGGAAATCATTTTCCATAAAAATACAAATCCAGAAAAAGACGGAAAGATCGTTGCTGGTTGGTTGGTTGTGCACACAGAAAACAAATCGCCTGTTGCCTACGAATTGTTTGAAGGTGTAAACATCATTGGCAGACCAGACGGTCCCCATCGAGTGGATATAAAAATTGAAGAAGACCGCTATGTGAGCAGAGAACATTGTTACATTGATATTCAAAAAGACTTCCTGCATCGCTTTGTCTATATTTTACATGATGGTCAAAATAAAGCAGGTGAGGAAAAACCAAGTACAAATGGTACTTTTGTCAACGGATTGGAAGATAAAATGGATGAGGGAAGTATTGTTTACCTTAAAGATGGAGACATTGTTCAAGTTGGAGAGACCAAATTGGCTTTTAAAAACACTTATGAATCTGCGGATTATCACGAAGCAGCAAACAGCGTAATACAAACGGACTATACTAAAACAGTAGCCATTCAATTTACGCCAAATCAATAAGCACAGAAATAAAACATGAGAAATAGAAGTAAGAATTTAATAATGGCGATTGTCATTTCAGCGGTTTTGGTAATGATATTTGTTTTTGGATATACCACTATTGATCAACCATTGGTCAAGAGAATCTGCCAGATTTTTGGAGGATATATGCCACAAGGAATCATTCAGTTTTTGACTTTCGTCTTTTTCTTTTGGGGAATTTTTGCGATCAATGAATTGATGAGTAAAATTAAATATGAAAAGCAATCTTTCGGCTTGGATTTTTTACCTACCAAAGAGCAGTGGGTTTTATCTCCAGAAGATGTCAATGATTTAAAAATCAAAATGATCAATTACGAAAAGGAACACAAGTTTCTTATGACAGCAATGATCAGAAAAGCAAGCACAAAATTTAGAGCCAACAATTCTATCTCTGATGTGTTAGAAATAGTATCGAGGCAAAGCAAAATCAATCAAGATAAATCGGAAGGAAGGCAGTCTTTGATAAGATACTTAGCTTGGGCAATGCCATCTGTAGGATTTATCGGTACAATATTGGGTATTTCACAAGCATTGGGATTGGCAGACAAAGCAAGCGATCCAGAAGTATTGGGTCAAATCACTTCAAGTATGTATGTGGCATTTGACACCACCCTGGTTGCATTGATATTGAGTATTGTTTTGATGTGGTTTATCCACAGATTGCAAGAGGAAGAAGAAGAGTTGCATTCAGATATGGAAGAGTACGTTATTGAAAATTTGGTGAATAGAATTCACATAGAATAAAAGAGAGATGTCAGAAACAAAAATAATAAAATCCCAAATACTCGAAGCGTTGAAGTACGTTGATGATCCTGATATAAAAAAGGATTTGGTGAGTTTGGGAATGGTGAAGGAAGTTTGGATTGATGGATTGAATATGAAAGTGGAGGTTGAGTTGACAACGCCTGCCTGCCCTTTGAAAGATAAGATTGCTGGTGATTGTGTAAATGCAATCAAGCAATTTGTAAACAAAGAGGCGGAGGTTGAAATTGTTTTCAGTTCAAACATCACCACGGGAAGAAAATCTGATGAACAGCTATTGCCAAATGTGAAAAACATTATTGCGGTTGCTTCGGGAAAAGGTGGTGTAGGAAAATCAACTATAGCAACGAACTTGGCAGTTGGATTGAGCAAAGCGGGTTCCAAAGTTGGAATCATTGACGCCGATATTTATGGTCCTTCGATACCGACAATGTTTGGCGTGGAAAAAGAAACGCCAAATATTAAAGAGGTGGATGGTAAACAAGTGATGTTGCCTGTAGAGAAAGATGGTATAAAATTATTGTCAATTGGTTTTTTGGTGGATGATAAACAAGCAGTAGTTTGGCGTGGTCCGATGGTTTCTTCGGCACTTAGACAATTTGTAACGGACTGCGAATGGGGAGAGTTGGATTATTTAATTTTTGACTTACCCCCAGGAACGGGCGATGTGCATTTAACCCTTGTTCAGACGATGCCTGTTACCGCAGCCATTGTTGTAACAACCCCACAAAAAGTAGCGATTGCCGATGTTAAGAAAGCCATTGCAATGTTTGATCTGCCTCAAATAAACATCCCTGTTTTGGGGATCGTTGAAAATATGGCTTGGTTCACGCCGGAAGAGTTGCCAGAAAATAAGTATTACATTTTTGGAGAAGGTGGAGGCCGTTTATTGGCTGATGAATACAATTTACCACTGCTCGGTCAGATTCCAATTGTTCAGGGTGTACGGGAAGGCGGCGATGCTGGGAATCCAATTATCAATAATGAATCATCGGCGGTTCACGAATATTTCAGCAAACTGGTAGAAACCACTTCAAGGCAAGTAGCGATAAGAAACGCGACAAAAAGCCCGACGAAGAAGTTAGAAATCAATCAGTAAATAATTGATGAAAAATAATTTTTTTATTTTTTTTAAGTGGGTATTTTTGTTTGGAATTTGCACGCTAAAATCACTTGCCTTCTTCCTATAGGAAGAAGGCACCTAATAACAAAAAAAAATGAATTTTCCAAATCATTTTTTAAAACTACTAAATTTTTAAACTCTTTCTAAGCAGCTGTAGCAGAATTTACGTTAGGACCAGTACTATTATTTTGTGTGGTTTTAGACTTTGTTTTTGCTGGCAAGGTGAAATAATATGTGGTGCCTTCGCCTGGTTTAGAGTCGACTCCAATTTTACCACCATGATACAATATTATTTTTCTACAAAGGGCCAATCCATATGTCATGTCTGTATCAGGGCTTGCGCTCAATTGTCTAAATACCGTAAACAGGTTTTTAGATTCGTCTGAACTGTAACCTTTTCCATTGTCTCTGATGTTAATGCGCCAATGTTTGTTTTCCAATAACTCAGCATAAATTTCGATTCTCAATCTTTTTGAATCAATTCTGTTGGCCATGCAATTATTGATAAGATTTTGGAATAAAGAGATTATTAGGGGAGCTTGTACTTCAACAAACGGCAGTTGTTCAACATGAACGGTTACTTTGTTGCTGATTAATTTATAATTCAAATTTTTCAAAGCAACATCAACCAAAATATTCAATTCTGTTCTTGTTAACAAACAAGTTTCCAATTGCTTATTGTATTGAGCATAAGAAAACAACTCATCAATCATTTTCTTCATATTGTTAACTGAATCTTTGATTTCTTTTAGGTATTTTTTTTCTTCTAAATTTTCATCATTGTTCAGTTTGTTACTCAATATCGACTGGTAATATGAAATGTTTTGCAATGGTTCTTTCAAATCGTTTGAGATGGTTTTAGCATATTGCTCCAACTCCGCATTTGACATTGCTAAACGTTCTGTCTGATTTTGAATGGTTTCATTGTGGATTTCTAAATTTCCTTTTTGGTTGGATAAGGTATTGGTCATTAAATTGAAAGTGTCTGTCAAATCACCTATTTCATCAACAGAACTTTTTTCTAATTTTACATTGAAATTTCCTTTTGCAACTTCTAAAGTTCCCAAAATCAATCTTCTAATAGGACCCACTAGACTTTTTGCCAACCAAAATCCAATAATACTTGCCAAAGCAACGATTAACAGAGCCAACAAGGCTATGCTTTTTAGAATTCGGTTAAAAGAACCACCAATAGCTTTTTCTGTATTTTTTTCATTTTGATTTACAACAGCCAATGCTTTTTCGACAGGTATTTCAGATAAAAAAGTAACACCTAAATCTGATTTGGAATAGGTTATCAACTTTGATCCATCCAGGCTGAAAAAATTCCCTTTTTGATTACTTTGTTCATCTAAAGTGTATTTGTCAGCATAATAATCTCCAACAGATACTTTGTCATTTTGATCGCTTACATTGGTTTTAGATAAAATTTGAGCTTCATTATTCAAAACAGTGTAACTATCATCTTCTTGCTCACTTAAATCTTGAAACAGATTCATTTTACATATTAAAACTAGACCTTCTTGCAGTTTCCCATTGTGATTCAGAATTGGATAACCTACTTGAATAAATGAAAAGTAGGGTGCTTCATTCAACAGGATTTCAGATTTGTATTTAGAGTTATCCGATAGCTCTTCAATTATTTTTTGCCCATCAAAAGATAAAGCTTGCCCATCAAAAGAAGAACTTATTGGATCATAGGAAGAAAATTTAGATTTTCCTTCTTGATCTAAAATTATTATTTCAAGAACATCTGTATTGTTCTTGATAATCTCTTTACTGTATAGTGAAATATTTATTAAGTCTCCAGAGAAAAAAGCAGGGCTTTGAGCTATCGTCGCTGCTTTTTCAACCCAGGCATTTAGTTCGCCTTCTACAATTTTTTCATGCGCCTCCAATTCTTTTGATAATCTTTCAGAAACTTCTGACTTTAAATTTGTTGAAACAAACTCATTTATGGAATCGCCGGCATTGTTGAAATTTGATTTTACTAGCAAAGCCATTGTAGAACTAAACAAAACAAAGGATGCAAATGAGATTAAGAACAAGGGTACTGAATATTTGTAAACCAAACTTTTGTTTATTCCCAATGCTTTAGATAAATGATATACTCTGTTTTTAAAAAAATTAAAAGTTGAATGAAATAATGAAAACACTTTTGTACTTTTAAACCTTTCGGCAAAACCAAGATTTTGTGATACAGTTGATTCGTTATTTTCTAATATAGGTTCCATAAAAATGATATTAGGAAGGGATACATCCACTAATTTATAATATACATACGATTGTATATTTAAAATGTTAATTAACGCCAGCTATTGTTCAAAAAATATTGATATGGACTTAAGTTATATATTAAACCACCTCGGTGAAGAAAGAGCAAATTATTTGAATGCTGTTTCACCACCTATATTTCAAACAAGCAATTTTACATTCAATTCTGTTTCAGATTTAAGGACTTCTATAAAGGACGAAATGAATATTCCGTTTTATACAAGAGGATGTAACCCTACTGTTTCAATTTTGAGAAAAAAAATAGCGGCTTTGGAAGGAGCAGAAGATGCTTTGGTAATGAGTAGTGGCTCCGCTGCTGCTTCGGCTGCGATCATATCACAACTTGCTGCCGGTGATCATTTGATTTCTGTATCAAAACCTTATAGTTGGACATTTAAGTTAATAACCTTGTTTCTTGATAGATTTGGCGTGGAGGCAACTTTTGTGGATGGAACAAAGGTCGAAAATTTTGAAAATGCCATAAAACCAAATACGAAGCTGATAGTTTTAGAAAGCCCAAATTCATTAACATTTGAATTGCAGGACTTGGCAGCTATTTCATCTTTAGCAAAATTCAGGAACATTACTACAGTTATTGACAATAGCTATTGTTCACCACTAAATCAGAAACCCATAGAACTTGGAATCGACTTAGTATTCCATTCCGCTACAAAATATTTGGCAGGTCATAGCGATGCAGTATGTGGCGTAATTTGCGGGTCGACAGAAAAAATAAAACAGATATTTGCTTCAGAGTTTATGACTTTGGGAGCAATCATTTCTCCAAACGATGCTTTTCTTTTAATGAGAGGATTGCGAACTCTTCCTTTGCGAATGGAGAGAGTATCTAAATCCGTTTTTAAGATTTTACATTATCTTGAAAAAAATGAAAATGTAGCAAAAATTTACCATCCATTTTCAGAATCATTCCCACAATTGGCATTAGCAAACAAGCAAATGAAAAGTGCCTCAGGCTTGTTGTCATTTGAATTGAAGGCTGAAAATAGGGAAGAAGTAGACCTTTTTTGTGATTCGTTAAATACGTTTTTGTTGGCTTGCTCTTGGGGTGGACATGAATCGCTGGTTTTTCCCATTTGCGGTTTAGATGATTCTGCAAATTACAAAGACAATGAACTGCCGTGGAACCTGATTCGGATAAATATTGGACTGGAAGACCCGCAATATTTGATTGATGATTTGGATCAAGCTTTTAAAAAATATCGAAATTCTGAATATTTTTCAACTGCCAATCATCTAAGTGACAGCCACTAATTATCTTTGTCTCAAAAATAAAGATAAAATGAATAACATATTAGTGACAGGCGGAGCTGGTTTTATCGGCTCTCATTTGGTAAGGCTTCTAGTAAATAAGTATCCTGACTACAAGATAGTCAACTTTGATAAATTGACCTACGCAGGAAACTTGGCAAACCTTAAAGATGTTGAAAATAGCCCAAACTACGTTTTTGAAAAGGGTTGTATAACAGATTCTGCTTGTGTAGAAAGTGTATTT
>JAHDGP010000142.1:0-358 GCA_020627525.1 Bacteroidota bacterium | reverse complement strand
GCATAACATAACTCATGTTATTCATTTAGCCGCTGAATCTCATGTAGACAGATCTATCACAAATCCGATGGAGTTTATTAATTCAAATATCGTTGGTACGGTTACACTATTGAACGTTGCCAAAAGTGCTTGGAAAGATAATTTTGAAGGCAAATTGTTTTACCACGTCTCAACTGATGAAGTATATGGTTCTTTGGGGGATACAGGATTGTTTACGGAAACAACCTCTTACGATCCAAGATCTCCATATTCTGCTTCGAAAGCGAGTTCAGATCACTTAGTTAGAGCTTATAATCATACTTACAATTTACCAGTTAAGATTTCTAACTGCTCTAATAATTATGGTTCTTACCAATTC
>JAHDGP010000141.1:4583-9652 GCA_020627525.1 Bacteroidota bacterium | reverse complement strand
GATTACAGAAAATGACATTATAAGCATCATTAGGATCGCTTGCATCATGATTGTAAAACCTAGAATCATTGTGGAACCTAATTCCTCCATTTTCCTTTAAAAAAAACTGTATACCTGAATCGTTGTTGCTATAATTTTCATTAAACTCACAAATAATTCTCAATATCTCTCTGGCAGGATAATATCCTGATCCATCATCTTCTCCAACAATATGAAACACTACTGGCACGTAAAGCGTCTCACTACTCATTTTATAATTTGGAGCAATATTCTTTTTAAAATTTCGGAGCCAGTCCATTTCCGCTTCCGTAGTAACAGTTCCACATTTGTGTTGTGCAACTGCTGGTAACATAAAAAATGCACACAGTAAGATTGTAAAAATCTGTCTAAAATTCATAATGATTTGATTGGTCAAAGCTTAAAATTACAGAATTTAACAGTGAATACATAAATTAAATATGTAGACTGTCTTCTGCACGAACTTGTATTGAAGTTGTATAAAATTGATATAATAAATAAAAACAATGTTATTTAGTCTCTTTTTTTAATTCTACTTCATTGTTTTACAAGGACATAGTATTATAGTAATAAATTATAAAATTGCTACCTATCTAAATTAGTAACAATAGAATAATCATTTATCGTCCCTTAATGAAGTTATTAATCTTTAGGAAACCCAAGACTATGCCATAATAGGAATGTTTGTAAATCCAGCATAAATAAACATTTATTTATGATATTATCCTAATAATTTAACTGAAAAAATGTGTTAAACTCCTAGTACGCTTGTCTTGGGATAACCTAATTTCGTCTATCTTTGCAGTCTTAAATGAATAAACTATGAACCTTATAGATGAACTTACCTGGCGTGGAATGATTCATGACATAATGCCTGGAACCAAAGAAAAACTAGAAACAGAGACAATGTCTGGCTATATTGGTCAAGATCCTACCGCTGATTCTCTACATATTGGCAATCTAGCTTCTTTGATGTTATTGATCCATTTCCAAAGACATGGCCATAAACCATTTGCTTTGGTCGGAGGTGCAACGGGTATGATTGGTGATCCGTCAGGCAAGAGTGAAGAGAGAAATTTATTGTCAGAAGAAGTATTACAAAACAATGTAAATGCTATTAGAAAGCAGTTGGAAAAATTACTTTGTTATGGTAAAGATGACAATCCTGTGACCATTGTAAACAACTATGATTGGTTCAAAGAGTATGGTTTATTGAATTTTATGAGGGATATTGGAAAACATTTAACAGTAAGTTATATGATGTCCAAAGATTCGGTCAAAAGTAGATTGGAAAAAGGAATCTCTTTTACAGAATTTTCCTACCAATTGATTCAAGGTTATGATTTTCTTTGGTTGTATGAAAACCACAATTGTGCCATTCAATTTGGTGGTTCAGATCAATGGGGTAATATCACTGCTGGTAGCGAATTGATTAGAAGAAAAGCAAAGGGAGAAGCATTTGCTTTTACTTGCCCTTTGATTACTAAAGCGGATGGAACTAAGTTTGGAAAAACAGCAGGTGGTTCTGTTTGGTTAGATCCTGAAAAAACAAGCCCCTACCAGTTTTATCAATTTTGGGTAAATGCAAGCGATGCTGATGCTAAAAAATACATTCGTGTGTTTACTTTATTAGATAAAGAAACCATTGAAAATTTGGAAAAACAGCACGACGAAGCACCACATCAGAGAATCCTTCAAAAAACCATTGCCAAAGAAGTTACGACAATGGTACACAGTGAGGAAGATTATGAGAAAGCGCTTTCAACTAGTGCTTTGTTGTTCGGAAAAGGAAGCAAAGAAGCTTTGTCGAAATTGAGTGAGCGTGATTTTCTTGATGTATTTGACGGTGTTCCTACATTTAATTTAAAAAGGTCGGACCACGGAGATAGCCTTGATGTGATTGACTTTTTATCTGAACATACGGGCATTTTATCTTCCAAAGGCGAAGCCAGAAGAAGTTTGAAGGAAAATTCAATTAGTATCAATATGGAAAAGGTGACGATGGAAAAATCTATTACTAAAGAGGATTTATTGAATGAAAAATTCATTTTAGTACAAAAAGGTAAAAGAAATAAGTATTTGGTTATTGCTGAATGATGTGAAAATTTATAATTGCATCAAGTATGTTTTTTATTTAACTTTAGTAAGTGCTATTCTATCTATTGACATAACTTTTGATAAATGACAGTTCTACAAATAAAAAATCAGGTATTTAGAAGTATTACAGATATTGACGATTTGGATACTCTAATGATTTTGAAAGAGTTTTTAGATAATCTTAATCAAGACAATCAAGAACTTCTTACGAAAAAATGTCAAGAATTAAAAGATGCTTTTGAGGAAGTAAAACTTCATCAAGAAGGGAAAATAAAATTACAAACAGCTAAAGAATTTCTTGATGAGCTTTGAAGTAATTGTTACAAGCTACTTTTCCAAGCAAGCAAAACCGATTGCTAAAAAACAAAAATCTTTAAAAAAGGATTTGCAATTACTCATTAAATCCTTACAAAACAACCCAAAGCAAGGTGTTCTGATCAAAGAAAACTGTTATAAAATAAGAATGGCTATTACTTCAAAAAACAAAGGAAAAAGTTCTGGTGCTAGAATTGTTACCTATGTTTTATCAGAAGAGAAAACTATATACTTATTAGATATATATGTTAAATCTCAAAAATCAAATATCTCTGATCATGAATTAGATGTACTGATTAATTTGGTTTTAAGATAAATACTATAATTATGTTTGCTAGCTTAAGCGACTTCCTTATTTTTGGATATAATTTATCATTCTTAACCACTGCTAAACAACAAATAACACCATTCGGTCGTAACAGTTTTGGAATATATTTAACTTTATGTCTCTGAAATTCAAATTTATTGGTCTTTTTATCTTCTTTCTATTCACAATTGAATTAGTGGGTCAAGATGAAGGTCTTTCTAATCAGGAATTGGAACAAGTAATTGAGAAACTGGAAGATGGTGATAAGGTCAAAAAATCAGAGCTCAATTTAAGAGATTTACAATTTGATGTCAACAGGGCGGAACTTTCCACTTCTGATAAAAACTACTTAAAAAGTATTGCCAAGCTGCTTAAAGCTTCTAAACGATTGGAGCTTAGAATAAACGGCTATGCTGATCCTTTCACAGATGAATTTGAAGACCGTTTAGCAGAAGAGCGAAGCGATGCTGTGCTAGACTTCTTACTTGATGAGGGTATAGACTTTGATAGAATATTTACCAATAATTATAGCAATCAGTTTCCATTAATAGAATCAGATAGTGTTGCTACGGACGTTAATAGAAGGGTTGAATTGGTCATCATTCAAGAAAAAGAGGTTGAGTTGGGTGATGTCATTCTTTTAAGAAATGGAAGGGAAATAAATGCGGATGTCATTACGGCCAATGTTGTAGCTGTTAGGTTTAAAGATGGCAGTGAAAAAGAACGTAGGCTGGAATCTAATAAGGTGAAAGAAATCCGCTTTGCCAATGGAGAAATTTTGAGTTTTGAAAAAGAATTGGATGAAATTGGTGAAATTCAAAAACCTAAAAGAAACCGGATAAGCGACCTTGACAAACTCAAAGCACTTGGCAAAATCAATCTGAGAAATATAAGATTAAAACCACCTAAGCTTTTTGGAAAAAATGCCATTTTCGTTCAATCCTCTTATAACTTCAATAGTAATTTAGGCTTTAATTATAAATTTAGATATACCAAAACACGCATTCCGCCCATCTCGGCGACCATCGAATATGGCATCACCAAACACATCGGTTTGGGAATAACAGGTGGTTATGAGCAATGGGGCAGCAGAGCATTAGAACTGTGGTTCAATTATCAGCTTGTGGGTTTTCAAACAGCTTTTCACGTCAACCTCGGTCCCAGACTTGATCCGTATGTAGGAATTTCTGCTAATTACAGAAGAGTAATATTAAAAAGCGATCCTCGTTTATGTGGAGGAGAATGGCACAACTTTGAGCAAAGTTCTGCCAAAACCGGATGGGGTGTCGATCCTTTTGTTGGATTTAGGTATTTTCCTAATAATAGATTGGGCATTGTTGCTGAGTTGGGTTCTAATAAACTTTCTACTTGGAGAGTTGGCATTACATACTTGCTAGTAGAGAAACATTTTATTCTTGAAAAAAATAAACCAAAATAAATTGAATAGATACAAATGCATATTGTTTTGTTTGTTTTTTGTTGTTTGCTTTTCATGTAAAAAATACGATGAATTGCTTCCAACAAACGCCTATCCGAGAGCTTATGCCAATATTATTAGAACAGAAGCTACAAGTATTGAAAACAATGTTTTGGAGTTTGAAGTAGACTTTCAGCCCAAAATTATTGTGGGAGATATTGACAACTTCCTTACCATTGAGGAAGAAGATATTAGATTGAGCTTAACGATCTTTGAAACGGTAAAATTAGATGCCGAACTGCGATCATTAGAATGTTCAAAAGATTTTCCAGTTGACGACACAGAAGGTCCTTATTCTATTTCACTACTGATTGATCAAAGTGGTAGCATGCTGGCAAATGATTCTCTTTTGCAAAGGGTTGAAATTTGCAAAAACATCATAAATGTTGCAAATCCTGATGACGAAATATCATTAATTGCATTTAGTGGGGCTTATGCAGGAATATCCAGCGGTATTGTAACCTTGTTGCAAGATTTTACAACCAATCATTCTTTGGTGACAAATGCATTAGAAGAAATTCCCGGTAGAACAGGTGGAGGGACTCCTTTGTTTGAATCAATTTCTGAAGGTATAAATTATTGTATAAAAGAAAGTGACAATCTATACAAAGCCGTTATCGTAATGACGGATGAAGCAGCTTCTGATGCTACAGAAAGAGTAGATTCACTGCTTTGTCTTTCAAGAACAGAGGGTGTAAAAGTTCATGCGGTTTCATTTAACAACAATACCACTTCAAACAATGATCTTAACGAATTGGTAGTTGGGTCAAGGGGCGCTTTGATGAATAGAGATATTGCACTTGGAATACCTTCATTGCAAAGCTTAATGAATAATGATTATTTTAACAACATCCT
>JAHDGP010000141.1:0-4573 GCA_020627525.1 Bacteroidota bacterium | reverse complement strand
TGATTTCTTTTACAGGTCTAAATGGACTGTTAAAAAGCCCAATAACCTTCCTTGGGAAATTGGCGATATTGTAAATGGCTCCATTAGATTAATTGTTTCTGACGAGATCGTTTTAAGGGTTCCTTTTACTTTATTGGTTTGTTAGTTTTTAATAGATTTTTAATTTTCTATGTCTAAAGGCACATTAAGCATCGACAAAATTCCCTGGAGCCGAATTGTTCATTGGTACGGCAGAGCTACCGAATATCCAGCCTATTTTGAATCAATAAAAAATGGAAATACTGAAGTACAAGCTGAAGCAAAAATACAGAATTGAAAATGGCAAAACCGCTAGCGATATTAAAAATAGGCACCTCCTCTATAACAAAGGATGATGGTGAATTGGATGAACCAATTATGGTGGACATTGCAAGGCAGATTGTGCAACTACACCCTCATTATAATTTGGTCATTGTGTCTTCAGGTGCAGTGGGAACTGGAAAATCATTTATCAAAAATTATTCTGGTAAAATGAAAGAAAGGAAAGCCGCAGCTGCCATCGGCAATCCGATTTTGATCAATAAATATGCTCAGTTTTTTGCGCCTTATAAAATCCCCATAGCACAAAGCTTGTGCGAACGTCATCACTTCTCGAATAGGAAACAGTTTTTACAATTGCGAGAAACTTTTGAAGAATTGTGGGCAAGTGGCATTATTCCAATTGCCAATGAAAACGATGTGGTAAGCAGCTACGAATTGCAATTTTCGGACAATGATGAATTGGCTGCATTGCTTGCTATTGGTTTTGAAGCAGATGTTTTACTGTTGGGAACTTCAGTAGATGGAGTACTGGATCACGAAAACAAAATCATTCCACGAATAGAGCATTTCAATGCTGAGACAATGGGTTTTGCCCGAACCGACATGACTTCAACGATGGGGCTGGGTGGTATGACCTCCAAGCTTACTTTTGCCCGCCTCGCTACGCAAATGGGTATCAATGTTGTTATCTTTGGTGTCAAAAATCCAGATAGCATTATCAAAGCCGTTAATAAGGAAACAGGCACGGTTTGTCCTGCGCAAGAATGCAATATAAATGCACGCTTGAAGTGGCTTGCATCGGGCAGTTTGGTTACGGGTAGAATTTGTGTAGACTCAGGAGCAAAAGAAGCTTTGTTAAACCGAAAAAGTTTATTGATCGTAGGAATAAAAAATGTAGAGCGTCCCTTTGAAGCTGGTGAAGTTTTTGAAATCGTTGTGGAAAATGAACAGTTGCCGTTCGCTATTGGATTGGCAAAAATATCATCGTCGGATATTGGTAGTACAGATGCTTCGATGCTGGCGCATGTGGATGATATTGTTTTGGTTTAGGGATTCAATTGACTTTGTCCTAAACGACTAGGAGATTCCAGATATTTTTTAATTGTTGCACAATTAAAAAATTCTGGAATGACTGGGTGTTTATTGGGCTTCTTACCTTTAGTTAATAATAAAATAAACAATGGAAAATATACAACATTTATTGAAAGCTGTAAAGGAAGGTTCTTTTGCTTTGCAAACTTTGTCTGATGAGAACAAGCAAGCTTTGCTAAAAGATTTATCACAAATTGTACTTGATAACAAAGCCTTAATCCTTAGTGAAAACAAAAAGGATTTGGATAAAATGGACGACGACAACCCTAAAAAAGACCGTCTCCTTTTGAGCAATGAACGTATTGACGACTTGGCAACAAGCTTATTAGATGTTGCAAAGCTTGAAGATCCAACTAATAAAATATTGAGTGAAAAAAAGCTGGATAATGGTTTGTCTGTAAAAAAAACATCCGTACCGATTGGTGTGGTTGGAATCATTTATGAATCTCGTCCCAATGTAACTTTAGACGTTGCTGCCCTGTGCATTCGCTCTGGTAATGCAGTCGTTTTGCGAGGCGGTTCAGATGCTTTTCACTCCAATACAGTTTTGGTAAAATTGATTCATCAAGCAATGGAAAAACACAAACTGCCAACTGATGCAATTTTACTATTACCAACGGATAGAAAGTTTGTCCCCGAAATGTTGAACGCCACAAAATATATTGACATCATCATTCCAAGAGGTTCACAACAACTGATTGAGTTTGTTAGAAAAAATGCAAGCGTGCCCACCATCGAAACGGGTGCAGGCGTTTGCCATACTTACGTAGAAAGTTCTGCCGATTTGGACAAGGCTGCCGCTATTGTTGTAAATGCAAAAGTTTCTCGTCCGTCTGTTTGTAATTCACTAGATACCATTTTGGTTGACCAGCAAATTGCAGCAACTTTTCTTCCTAAAATTTTAGATGGAATGAAAGCCTACAATGTTGAAATATTTGCAGATGAAGAAACGCATAAAATCATTTCAGAAAAAAAATATCCTCACTTACAAAAAGCAAGCGAGGAAGATTTTGGCAGAGAATTTTTAAGCTATAAATGCTCCATCAAATCACTTAACGGATTGGATGAAGCCATTGCCCATATTCGCAAACATTCGTCTCGACACTCCGAAGCCATTGTTTCAACCAATGAGACTTTATGCAATCGCTTTTTACAAGAGGTTGATGCGGCGGCTGTCTTTACCAATGCTTCGACCAGATTCACCGACGGAGGGCAGTTTGGACTGGGTGCCGAAATCGGTATTTCTACTCAAAAGCTACACGCCCGTGGTCCTTTTGCCCTAGAGAAATTGACGACGGAGAAGTGGGTTGTGCGAGGGGATGGGCAGGTTAGGGAGTGAGTTGGCTGCGGCTTTAGAAAAAAGGGCTAAAACGGGTCGCTTATGATATTTTGATTAATTTCGCTCCTCTAATCCAAAACTACACGATGACAGGACATAAGTTTAAAGAAACCGCTAATTTTATTTGGAGCATTGCCGACTTGCTGCGGGGCGATTACAAGCAGTCAGATTATGGAAAGGTAATCCTTCCACTAACTGTTTTGAGGCGACTAGATGGCGTTTTGGCGAAAACTAAGGAGAAGGTTCTGAAAAAACACGAAGGACTGAAATCAACGAAGGTGCAAAACATTGATCCAATTCTCAATAAGATGGCAGGGCTGAATTTTCACAATCGTTCTAAGTATGATTTTGAAAAATTGGTGGCAGAACCTGATCAGATAGCTGCCAATTTGCGCAATTTTATCAATGGATTTTCGGAAAATGCCAGGGAAATTATTAGTTATTTTGAATTTGATAAACAGATTGATCGACTGGAAAAAGCCAACTTGCTTTACTTGGTGGTGAAGGGTTTTGAAGAGGTCGATATGAGTCCCAACAAGATGAGCAATGTTGAGGCGGGTTATATGTTTGAGGAATTGATTAGAAAGTTTGCAGAGCTTTCCAATGAAACGGCTGGAGAACATTTTACACCTAGAGAGGTCATTCGGCTAATGGTGAATTTGCTGTTTATGGCGGATAAAAATGTCCTGACCAAAGCTGGAATCGTGAAGACGCTCTACGATCCTGCTGGTGGTACAGGCGGAATGCTGACGGTCTCGGAGGAGTATGTACGAGAGCTAAACCCTGAAGCGAGCTTGCAATTGTTTGGACAAGAAATAAACCCTGAATCTTATGCGATCTTCAAGGCGGATATGCTTATAAAAGGTCAAAATGCAGACAACGTAAAATTTGGAAACAGCTTTACAGAAGACGGTTTGCCAAGCGATCAGTTTGATTATATGTTGTCCAATCCGCCTTTTGGGGTTTCGTGGAAAAAAGTGGAAAAGGAAATAAAATCAGAGTTTGAAGGCTTGGGTTTTGGCGGTCGTTTTGGGGCGGGCATTCCCAGGGTGAGCGATGGTTCGCTCTTGTTTTTGCAACATATGATTTCCAAGATGAAGCAAGACGGTGACGGCAGTCGTTTGGCAATTGTTTTCAATGGTTCGCCTTTGTTTACAGGTTCGGCTGGAAGTGGGGAGAGCAATATCCGTAGGTGGGTTTTGGAAAATGATATGCTGGAAGCCATTGTCGCAATGCCCGACCAACTCTTTTACAATACGGGCATTTCTACTTATTTGTGGATTTTGGATAATAGGAAAAAAGGCAAACGCAAGGGCAAGGTACAAATGATAAATGCGGTAGATTTCTTTGAAAAAATGCCTCGTTCTTTAGGCAATAAACGCAACATCATTACTGATAAACAGATTGAAGAAATTACTAAAATATACGGGCGTTTTAAAGAGGGTGAATTTTGTAAAATATTTGATACAACTGACTTTGGTTACCACCGTATTACGGTAGAACGACCTTTGCGACTCAGCTTTGAAATGACGAAAGCGGCTGTACAGGATTTCAAAGAAAAGTTTCCAGATCACGATGCTTTGCTCAAAGCACTAAAGGCAGAATTTAAGCAAGAAATACACAAGGATTTCAACAAGGTGAAACCTATTTTGAATAAGCTTTTCAAAGCCCATAGTATTCCAACAAAAGATAAAAAAGCAATACAGGCACTATTTACCAAAAATGATCCAAAGGCGGAAAAAGTGGTGAAGAAAAAAAGCGAAGATGCGCTTGTTTATGAAACAGATGCCAATTTGAGGGACTATGAAAACATTCCACTCAAAGAGGACATACAAACTTACT
>JAHDGP010000140.1 GCA_020627525.1 Bacteroidota bacterium | reverse complement strand
ATCAAAAGAAACATCAATCAAAAAGCATACAACACAACTACCCAAGACTTGCCATCTTCGGATTTGTACTCTTTAATGTTTTGAAAACCAAATTTCGCATGCGCTCTCAATGATCTGATATTTCTGGCATCAATTTCTGTAATCATATAATCAAAATGAGGTTTCATTCGCTTCTCCATTTCTTCATAAAGCCTTCTAAAAACACCCTGACCACGATACGCTTTCCCTACACAAATTTGCCCTATTGTAAAATAATTTTGCAAACCCAAAATCTTTTCACCATAAACGATTCTATCTATCTGTTGAAACATCGGAACCAAAACAGGAATTTCTTCTCTCATTTCTTTTAACATCACCAAAGCATATCCCGCAAGCGCACCAGCACTTTTCGCAATAACATGCGGATAAGGATTATTCAACTTTTTGAGTGTCTCAAAATCGTGTTCCACCGTAACAAAACCTTCTTTCGCAGCCTCTTCAATTGAAACTGCATTCGCTAAATTAATGCGCTGCAAATCCAAGATTCCCTGTAACTCTTCTTCCTTTTTTACTACTCCAAAGTCTAACATTTCTCAAAACTTTTGGTGTTCAAAACATTAAATTTTTTGTTAAAATAGTGATAAAATACCAATTTGGAATATTTTTTGGAAGTGATCACTTCACTAAAGAGCCAATCTTTTGAATATCAACCTACTATCAAATCATCAAACCGGCACTCTATTACCAACCCAAACGAAACGTTTATTAATAAATGAAGGGTCGGAAAAAGAGGCGTTGCCTGCTGGGTTTCCGCCTGTTCCATGAAAGTCAGAAAAAGCAGCATGTTGATTCATAAAACTAAAGCCTGTAAAGTTTAACGATACAGGTGCAAACACCTCATTCATTTCTTCTGTAATTGCGGCAGCCTTCCCCTCGTCGCTTGTATACAATGCACAAGTCAAAGCTCCTTTTTCCGCAACCAGTTTTTTGGCCAATTCTACCGAATGATCTGTATCTTTCGTTTTAATCACTAACAAAATCGGTCCAAACAATTCCTGACTATAAGCCGCTGTATTTGTTGCATCCACTTCTACAATCGTTGGAGCAACCATTCGAGCATTGGCAAAATCAGGATTTGATACTTTCGGTGAAGCCAATACAACTCTGCCACCCAAATTGTCAATATTCCTAACCCGTTCAGCCGTTTTTTCACTGTTCAAAGCACCAAGAATACCCGACATTTTTTTATTCAAAGCCAGTGCCGCAACTTCATTTTGCAACAAATCCACGACCTGTTCATAAGTCATTTTTTCAATCTCTGTTTCGACTCCAGATTCAGGAATAAAGAAATTTTGAGGAGCTGTACACATCTGACCTGAATACAAGGATGCAGAGAAAGCCAAGTTTCGCATCACCTCGCGCATATCTTTTGCCGAATCAATGATGACTGAATTTACACCTGCCTTTTCTGTAAAAATTACTTTATTCGGAATTGATTCTATATAGTTTCCAAACTGAGTACTACCGGTAAAGTCAATCAATTTTATGGCTGAATGTTCAGCCAGGTCTTTTGTAATCAATTGCTCAGAACTGTCTGCTGCCATTTGAACAATATTGGGATCAAAGCCATTTTCCGAAAGAACCGATTGCAGCTCAGCAATGTAAATTGCGATTGGATAAACCGACGAAGGATGAGGCTTAACAATAGTTGGATTTCCTGAAATCAAATTAGCATATAATCCAGGAACAGTATTCCATGTCACAAAAGTAGAGCAACCAATAACCAGTCCTAAACCTTTGGGAATTGCACGGTAAGTCTTGCTTTGACTCAGTGTAACTCTTCCCATTGGTTTATTCCAAGTTACCTCTTCCGGAAATCTTTTTATTTCCATAAATCCCATAGCAATTGCTTCTAAGGCACGGTCCGCAGCGTGAGGACCAGACGCTTGAAAAGACATCGCTGGTGACTGACCAGTTGTGTGATGTGTTGCCCAAGCAATTTCGTGAAAGCGTTTCACTACTCGCTCCAACGATTCTACTAAAATTCCAGCCCTTTCCTCCACACTCGTTTTTGCCCACTGCTTTTTAGTTGCTTCTCCCCTTTCAACTAAAATATCTACTTTGAAAAATGGGTATTTAATCCCCAACAATTCGCCAGTAAAAGGAGAAGATTCCTCTCCAACTACTTCCGTGTTACCTTCTTGTAATAAAGCCGTAAAAGGATTGTTTAATTGCGCTTCATAAGCCAGCTTTCCCAGTTCAGGTGCTTCACTTCCATAGGCTTTGGGATGCTCTGGATATTGAGCAAAAAAGGTTCGTTCACCAATTGCCTTTACAGCTTTTGATATAATTTCAGCATATTTATTGTATAAAGACATAATTGAATTTTATTTTATTTAATATAAATACAGATATAAGTAAGTGGTAAGATCAAATTATCATACATAAATAAATTTCACAAAAAAACTGATTATCAAAACTTTGAATTATATTTTGATGGTTATTATATTGGTCTTATCACTTACTTAGTTTTAGAAAAATTCATACGAACCATCTTCATTTATATGTACAAATGGGGGGCGTCTATTTTTTTCAAAATAATAATAACCTCCTTCTATGTTGGTCCAAAATCTATCCATCTTTGGATCATACTCTCGTGCATTTGAAGCAGAGCGTGGATAGTTTTCTCCAAATTTATAAGGAAATACATGAACTGGAATTGTTAATTGTCCATTACTTTTAGCTTTTACAGCAAACAAATAAACTTCCTTAATTTTATCATCTGTTATGGGAATGCAACCAATTGTTTGACAATCACCATGTATGTAAATATCACCTCCCAAATTGGAATAAGTTGATAACTCGTAATCAGATGGATTTGGGTAATTAATACCTAAAGACAGGTGGTAGTTACTATTGGGATTGAAGCGATCAATGTAATAAAAACCTTCGGGAATTTGCCGATCACCTTGCTTGCGTTTAGGTCCCAAATACCCCGAGCGATCACAAAAGACATACTCTTTCACTTTTTCGTAAGAGCTGTTAAAATCTCCTTGAACCCAAAGTTCAACAACTTGTTCATTTTTAAAAGCTCTGATATAAATATTCACAATAGAATGAAAGTCTATTCCACTTTGAGCACAAATGTCTTGTAAAACCCTTTCTTTCTCTGCCTTGGCGTTTCTCACTCTTGAATTTTCAAGTTGACTATTCTCAAAAGATTGGGCAGAAACTACATTTAATACAAGAAAAAACGATAAACAAATGCATAAAAATTTCATAGAACAAAGTTACAAAAAGTCTACTTTTGAAACGATGTAATAAGTATTTGTCTGGAAGTATTATTATGCTATTTGTCTGTTGCTATCAAACTCGACAATTCTATAAGATGAACCACTATTTATCATAGGCGTTGGTGTATCGGAAACAGGAGGTAAAACTTCCTGAACACTTGGACCAAATACGCCACGCAAGTATTCCAACATTTGCTGCATTGAATTGTGCAAATAAGCAATACTAGATTGTAATGGATCAGCGACAGCAACTTGGAACAACCGTTTTAATTCTACAGAATCAAATACAGGTCTTTCTTGTATGCTACTAATTTGTGGTAAAATGATTTTGGAATCCGCACAGTATTTGTTTTGATTAAAATCATTGTGCTTGTATAACATGTCAAAAGCCATTAAAGCGATAGACTTGTAATCGTAAACAGGGTTGTTGGTATCAATATAGCAAGAACTTGTAACATAACGATCAAGTGGTACTAAGCGGTAAACCAGTTTATCTGGTTGGTTCTTTACTACGTATTTACTGCCAGTCTCATCTTCTCCGACGATTATGGCAATTGATAATTGTTTTTCGCATTTCCAGATTACTCCACCTAACTTTTCCGTTTCGTTTAGGCAAAATTTCTGTTGATGCTTTTCAATTGAAAGCAGTTGTTTTTTCATTTTCATAAAGTGAGAACTTTGTTAAATCAGATAAACAGGTAGCCAATACAGTCAATAAATGTCTAATATATCGCTGAAAATGAGTGCTTTTTATATTTCTACGATTTTTAGAACAATCTGTTTAAAAAAAAACAAAATTCTTTATAGTTAGTTAAAATCCACCTCACGGATGTTTTTGTCCGTTCGGAGCTGTTCTACTTTTACTCTAATTGTATTCCTTACCATATCTCCAGAAGGAATTGCCCAGAAGTTTAAAATAGAAAGTGAATTATCAGAAGTGACCATTCTTAGATTTGATAAATTAAAAAGCCTAAAAAACCACGGTTTAAGTATTGTATAATCTTTAATACGATACAATTCAACTTCATCAATTTTTTTGGTAAAAATACCTGTCTTGATAAAAGCTCTCTGTGAAGTGATTTTATATTCTGTTGAATCAGTTATCCAATATCGCCATCCAGCGATAAAAACAGGGAAAATCATCCAACTGCCAAGCAAACATATGAAATAAAGACCCATGTTTGAAATCTGTGATGGTTTACCTTCCCAAATTATATCTTCTAAGTTTGCCATTTCTAATTATTCGACAAATTACATGCAAAAATAAAGGATAAATGCAACTTTTTATGTAAAATTGGCAAAAAAAGTACTATAAATCAATGTATAACGATCTATACATACTTATAAACGACTAATCCACTGCGTAGTTTTGGCTCAAACCAAGTAGATTTAGGCGGCATAACATTTCCGGAATCTGCAACATCAAACAACTGCTTGATACTCACTGGATAAATTGCAAATGCCACTTTCATATCGCCGCTATCCACTCTTTTCTCCAATTCCTTCATTCCTCTTATACCTCCAACAAAATCAATGCGTTCGTCTGTTCTTTGGTCTTTTATTCCTAAAATTGGATCAAATAAGTTGTTCTGTAACAAAGATGTATCCAATGATTCGACTGGATCGTCTGTAACATCAAATTCAGGTTTTAAATGCAAAGCATACCATTTACCAGAAAAGTACATTCCAAATTCTTTTACCTTGTTTGGTTTGAAAATTTCTTGCTCCGTACTCTTTACTTCAAATTTTTCAGATAATTTATTTAAAAAATCTTCATCTGATAAACCATTCAAGTCTTTTACAACTCTATTGTAATCAATAATATTTACTTGATTGTCTGGAAAAAGGACAGATAAAAAACTATTGTAGCCTTCTTCACCAGTATGATTGGCATTTGCTTCTCTCAGCATTTTACCAACTTTTGAGGTAGATGCCGCTCTGTGGTGTCCATCTGCTATGTATGTAGCCTCTACTTCTTCCTCAAATATTTTGGTGATTTGATTTAGGATAGAGGCTTCTTTCAATACCCACAAACTGTGCTGGATGCCATCTGTAGCTGTAAAATCAATATCGGCTTTATTTGATGATAGATAATCAGCAACAATTTGATCAATATTTTTATTTGCCTTATATGTCAAGAAAACAGGACCAGCGTGAATTTCGCTTGTTTTTATGTGTTTAATTCTGTCTTTTTCTTTCTTTGGTCTTGTAAATTCGTGCTTTTTGATAATGTTATTAAAATAATCATCAATACTTGACCCGCAAACCAAACCAATTTGTGTAATATCCTCCATTACCAATTTATACAAATACAAACAAGGTTGATCATCTTGTACAAATACGCCATCTTCTACAAATGATTTGAAATTTTCTTTTGCTTTTTGATAAATTTCTTCACCGTAAACATCCACTCCATCCTCAAAATCAATTTCTGATTTTATTATTCTTAAAAATGAATGTGGATTGCCTTCAGCTTCTTTTTTAGCCTCTTTGCTATTTAAAACATCATAAGGTCGAGATGCTACTTCTTTTTCTTTTCCTTTTGCAGGACGAAAAGCCTTAATTGCTTTTATCTTTGCCATAAATTGTAATTTTGTGCAAAAATAGAGAATTAGTCTATTGTTATTCAAATTAAGTACTTCGTAATCTAAATTTATTCACATTTTTTGACAAACAGCTTTCTATTCTTTACAACTTCTAACAGATATTTTATTTATGAATTTATGCATTGACATAGGAAATACGAGGGTTAAAGTTTATCAAGTAGCATCTGACAAACCTGAACTCATTTTAGTTAAAGAAGAATGGGAAACTGATTTCGCAGAATTAAAACAATTGCTCGAAAAGAATAATTTTGAAAATGGTATCCTTTCAACTACCAGAACAGACAATTTAGACTTAAAAAACATTTTATCCGAAAAACTAAAAAACTTCACATTTCTAGATCACTCGACTCCTCTGCCTATCAAGCTTTTATATGAAACACCAAACACTTTGGGCAAAGATAGAATTGCAGTAGCAGTAGCTGGTAAACACCTTTATCCGGAAAACAATGTTTTCATTATCAATATGGGCACCTGTATAACATATGATTTTATTACTTTTGACAAAAATTACCTCGGCGGAAGCATCGCTCCTGGTATGAATATGCGTTTCAAAGCTATGAACACTTTTACTGATAAATTGCCGTTGGTAAAAGCTAAGGAACTTGATAATTTTATCGGAACAACTACCGAAAAATCACTTATTACTGGTGTTATTGAAGGTTGTATTGCTGAACTTGATGGCCGAATTGATCAATACAGCAATAAATTTGGAAATATTATAACAATTTTAACGGGTGGTGATGCCTCCTTTTTTGAAAAGAAACTAAAAAATGAGATATTTGCCCATCCTAATCTCCTACCAATTGGACTTAATGAAATTCTTAAATACAATCAGACCATTTAAAGCAGCTTGTACTGCTGCCTTAATTTTTATTTGCTGCTTTAATTGTGAAGCACAAATTGAAAACCTAAATGATATTTATTCCTTTTATGGAAATGGAACTAAATACAACAATAATATTGCGCCCAATAGATCAATGGGGCACCTTACTACTGCCTATAGGTCTCTTTTAAATACCAATCCGTCAAACCCTGCAAGTTATACTGCTCTTGACTTAACTTCATTTGAAGTCGGATTAGATTTTGATGCCTATCAAATCAATGGTGCCAATTCTACAGGAAATACTTCTGATGCCGGAATAAGCTATATTAACCTTGCTTTTCCAATAAATGATAATTGGGGGGCTGGATTTGGTATCAACCCATTTTCTAAAGTAAATTACAAAGTAAACTCATCAAAAAATACAAATGAGTCAATCGGTGTAGAAAGATCATTGTACAATGGAAGTGGTGGAATCAATCAAATTAGGTTTGGAACAGCTTACCGTTATAAAAATTTATCAATTGGTGCAAATTTCGGTTACCTGTTTGGAACCATTGAGAAAGAATTATTAGAAATTTATGAAGATTTGACTGGCTTAAGTGCCAATACTGTTGGAACTTTTAATATTGGAGACCCTGAGCCTCGCCCTACTGTTCAGCGCCTTTCTAGTGAGTTGATTCGTGGCAATAGCTGGGATATTGGTGCACAGTACCAAAAAAAGATGGGTAAATCCAAAAATATGATAACAATTGGTGCCAATGCCTCAATTGTTACTGGTTTGTCTTCAGAAGAATATAAAATTTGGCAAAGAGGTATTTTTCAAGAAACAGAATCTGCTTCACAGTTTAGCCCTGTTGAAATTGATCCGCTTTATGCTACAGACACTTCAAAAATAGATATTACGCACCCAGGAACTTATTCTCTAGGTATAGCCATTGCAGATAGCAACCAAACAAAATGGTTGGTTGGCTTAGACCTGAGATACTCTAACTGGAGTACCTATAAAAAAGGTGGTGTTTCAATTCCTGAATACCAAGATGTTTACGGAGTTTCCATTGGTGCTTCTGTTACACCAGACAGATTTAACTTAAAAAGCCTTTGGAGCAGAGTTGAATACCGCTTTGGTTTGTATTACGATAGTGGAAATTTAAATATCACCGATAGAAATATAGCTCAGTACGGATTGACATTCGGAATGGGTGTTCCTTTATCTTTTAAATCTTTTAACAAATTAAACCTTTCAATTGATGCAGGTCAAAAAGGTAGTACACAAGATGGTTTAGTGTCCCAAAACTATTTAAAAATGAATTTGGGTTTCACCTTTAACAGTAAGTGGTTCTTGAAACGAAGATATGACTAAAGTAACGTAGATTTATTATTTTAGCATTTGTAAAGTATTTAAAGTAAAGGAAAATTGCAATACTATGAGTTACAATCTTATATATTGCCAATCATAATTAATAGAAATCAAATAACTTAAACAAATAATAAATGACTTTTCTAAAAAACATAAGTTTTTTTGCCATCGCACTAATGCTTTGTATGATGACATTTGACTCAGATGTTCAAGCACAAAAAGTGAACAAGAAAACATCTACAAAAAAGAGCAAAAAAGATAAAAAGAAAAAAGGTAAAGAGCCGGCAGAACCTGTAGAAGATCCTGCTTGGAAAACCAAAGTAAATGATTTTGGTTGCTTAGTTTATGGAGAAGATTCTGTAAAGACATTACAAAGTTTCTCGCTTTACCGTGAAGATTTTAAAAACGACAACTTCGAAGGTGCGCTTCCTAATTGGGAATTTTTATACAACAATTCTCCTGGATTTAGAGAACAAACTTTTAAAGATGGAGAGCAGATGTATAAAGCTTGGTTTGAAAAAGAAACCGATGAGACTAAAAAGAAAGAATATTTTGAAAAACTAATGTCGCTTTATGATCAGCGTGCTATCTGTTGGGGAAAATCAGCTTTGACCATTGGTAAAAAAGGTTTGAGATATGCTGAATACTATCCTGATGAAAAAGATAAGGTCTTTGATTACTTAAGCAAATCTGTTGAAAATGGTGGTAATGATACAGATTATCCTGTTATTGCTCGTTACTTCAAAATGATTGTTGATAAATTTCAGGCTAAAGAAATTCCAATGGAAGACTTGGAAGAATCTTATGCTAAAATCAAAGAAATTTCTGATTACAATATTGAAAACAACGAGAAAAAGTCAGCTAAGTATGCTAAAATAATGGAAAACTTATCTGGAGCTTATGACAAATTAACAACAAAAGCAACAGTAGCTACCAGACCAGATGTAAACAATTGCGCTCAAGCTAAAGAATACTATGGTGGCAAGTACAAAGAAAATCCAACAGATAAAACTGCTATCCAAAATTATTACGCAGCAATGATCAAATTCCGTTGTACAGATGATTCTGAATTTTTGGCAATTGCTCAAAAATACAATGAAATGGAGCCTACTGCTAGTAAAACAAAGTTCATTGCTAAATCTTATATGAAAAATGGTGATTATGCAAATGCTGAAACTTATTTCAACAAAGCAATTGAAATGGAAACAAGCCCTTCTAAAAAAGCTGGATTAAAAATGAACTTAGCCAACATGTATAACTACAAAATGAAACAAAGATCTAAAGCAAGATCTGCAGCTAAAGAGGCAGCTAGTTTGCGTCCTGATTGGGGTGACCCGTGGATTTTGATTGGAAACTCATACGCTGCTCAGGCTTCTGCTTGTGGAGGATTTGACGGTAGAGCTGCTATTTGGGTGGCGATGGATAATTGGAGTAAAGCGAAAAGAGTTGATCCTTCATCAGCTGATAAGGCGCAAAGTATGATTAACAAATATTCTGGTTCTACGCCTGATAAAAAGACACTTTTCCAACGTGGTTTATCTAAAGGACAATCTTATACAGTGAGCTGTATTGGTGTTTCTACTACGGTGAGATAGATTGCTGCCAAATATACTTGTTACTTATTTTTCAAGTATGTTATAATAAAAAAACCCAACTTTGTTGATCCAGGTTTTTTATTTTTTATTATTTC
>JAHDGP010000139.1 GCA_020627525.1 Bacteroidota bacterium | reverse complement strand
CTTTTTTCTTGGCAACCTTTGATTTAGAAGATTTTGATTTCGTTTTACGAATAGTAGTTCTTTTTCTAGGTTTTTTAACTTTTACTTCTTCTTCCTCTTCTTCTTCCTCATCCTCAGCTTGGCTGCCGAGAATTTTAAAGATAAGATCTTGTTTATTAAGGCTTTTGTAATTTTTTAAATCCAAACTATCAGCAACATCTTTTAGTTCGGTTAGTAGCATATCGCTAAGTTGTACTATATCATACATATTTATAGGTGATAATTCTTTAAGAAAGGAAATTTATGTTTTAAATTCTAAACAAATAGAGACACATTTATACAGATTAATGTTAACTAGGAAAATTAGTTTTATAAGAAATATGAGACAGCGGGAAACAATTAAAAGGTGTGATTCAGCTGAAATTGAGTGTAATATTACAGGTATATTTCAAATTATCCAAACAAACTAACAACCTTGTTGAAAAAATAATGCCAACAACGTTTTAAAATTGCATATTTGCAAAAAAAATGAACAATTGCATGTTGTTTTTTCCCTTTTTAGTGCGAATTAGCACCAATTTTACACAATTGATTGATTTTGGGTAGGGAACTATTTTTATTAACATTATTGTTCTGTTTTTTTATTATTATTTTATTTAATACAAAATATTTATAAGCTATGCTTCAAATTGCTGCCATTCGGGACAATATTGATCAGGTTAAAGAACTACTAGAAATTAGAAATTTTAAAGAGTTCGATTTGGTTGATAAAGTTGTCAAGTTGGATGAAGACAGAAGAAAAACTCAGCATCAGTTGGATGCACAATTGAGTGAGAGTAAAAAAATTGCGAAAAGTATTGGTGCCTTATATCAGTCGGGAAAACAAGAGGAGGCCAATGCTATGCGTGAAAAGACTGCTACTTTAAAAGAGTCGAATAAGCAATTAGAAGAGTCCTTGAGTTCGATTGAGCAAGCATTGCAAGAGGCGATGGTTCAATTGCCTAATATCCCTAATAGTCTGGTTCCCAAAGGCAATACCGATGAAGATAATTTAAATATTAAACAAGAAGGAACGATTCCTAAATTATACGAAGGTGCCAAGCCACATTGGGAGTTATTGGAGCAATACGAATTAATGAGCTTAGAATTGGGTAGTAAGATAGCTGGTGCTGGTTTTCCTGTTTTTATGGGCAAAGGGGCAAGATTGCAAAGAGCTTTGGTTGCTTACTTTTTAGACTTTGCAAATAAAAACGGTTATAAAGAAATTATTCCACCTTTGTTGGTCAATGAAACCAGTGCTTATGCAACGGGACAATTACCTGATAAAGATGGGCAAATGTATCATGTGGTAAATGATGGATTGTATTTAATCCCAACAGCGGAAGTGCCTGTTACCAATATGTACCGAGATACCATTGTTGGTAAGGATGATTTGCCGATTAAACTAACGGGACATTCCCAATGTTTTAGGAGAGAAGCGGGTTCTTATGGAGCACACGTTAGAGGGCTTAATAGGGTACACCAGTTTGAGAAAGTTGAGATTGTACAGATAGTGGAACCTCAAAAATCTTATGAAGTTTTGGATGAAATGGTCGCTTATGTCGAGCAAATTATTCAATCATTGGAATTGCCCTACAGAATTCTTCGTTTGTGTGGAGGAGATTTGGGTTTTTGTTCAGCGATGACTTATGATTTTGAGGTGTTTACTGTAGCGCAAGACAGATGGTTGGAAGTCAGCTCTGTTTCGAATTTTGAAACATTCCAAAGTAATAGATTAAAAGTACGATACAAAGATGATAATGGTAAAAACCAATTGTGTCATACTTTGAATGGAAGTGCGTTGGCATTGCCAAGAATAATAGCGGCTATTTTAGAAAATAATCAGACGGAGGAGGGAATTGTAATTCCAGAAGTACTGAGACCTTATACTGGCTTTGATATTATTTCATAGTGCTCTTATAAAAAAAATATTTAGAGAAAACGGTTATTAAATTTTAATAACCGTTTTTTTAATTTATATCAATTCTATCTTTTAAATTTTTTATATACTCAATAGTCAGGGGTTTGTTGATTAATTCTAATACCAAATTGTTTTCTTCAGCTGATTTTTTGTCGATAGGATTCATCGAATTTGAAAGAAAAATTATTTTTGGTTGTTGCATTAAATTTATTTTATTAAATTCTTCTAAAAACTCCCAACCATTTAATTCAGGAATATTTAAATCTAGAAAAATTAAATCTGGAATTTTAAAATCTTTGTTTTCTGAAGCATTTTTAAAATAGTTTAAAGCCTCAGAAGAGGATAAAAATGATCTTGTTTCATCCACAATATCTGAATCTTTCAAGATATACTCATGATAATAGTTTGACGCTTGATCATCATCAATAAATAATAAAAATTTAAAATTATTCATACTTGTGTTGTTTTCGGAATACTAAAATAAAAAATACTTCCTTTGTCGGGAATAGACTCTGCCCAGATTTCCCCTTTGTGTAATTCTATTATTTTTTTACATTGGGCAAGCCCAATACCTGTGCCTTCTACATTTTTGTTATTTACCAATCTTTGGAACATGTTAAATATTTTGTTTCCATACTTGGGATTAAATCCAATGCCATTGTCTTCAATAGAGAATATCCACTCAGATTCTTTTTCTGTATATTTTACATTTATTTTAGGAGGAATATTTTCTTTTGAATATTTAAGTGCATTCGTGAAAATATTTTGAAAAAGAGATGCTATTTCTACTTCATTCGCCCAAATTATCGGAAGAGAGACAGAGTCAATTACAGCTGACTTTTCTGCTAGCTTAGCTGCAAGGTCTGCTTTAAGATCTTCTATTACTTCGTTTAGGTCTACGAGTTTTTCTTTTCCTGAAGTTCCAATAATACTGTAATTGAGCATGTCATTTACAATATTATCTAACCTTTGACTTGAATCTACAATAAAATTGATGTATTTTTTTTCTTCATTTTTTAAATTTGAGTTTTTACTACTTTGCAATAAGTTTCCAAAATTTAATATCGTTTGTAAAGGGGTTTTTAAATCGTGTGAAGCTATATACGCAAAGTTCTCAAGCTTGATATTACTTTCAATATATTTTTGCAGTTCGTCGTTTTTCTCTAACATTTTTTGTTCGTGAAGCACTTGTTCCGAAACATTTTTAATCATTAAAAGAATATTAGAGTTTTTTACCTTAGAAGCCTTTATATATACCATAGTAGCTTCAATAACCATTGGCTTTCCATCACTTTTAATAGAGTCAAATCTTTCTTGAATTACTGTGCTAGGATTGCTTATAAGTTGGTCTCTATAAGCTTCCAGGTTTTCTCTGCTGATATTTGGTGTATAACTTTCAATGGGTCTATTCTGAAAAGCAGATCTATCTTTGTAACCCCATATTTTAGGTGTTGATAATGAGGTGTAGATACCGTCTAGGTCGTAGTTTAGTAGTGAAATGCCGATTGGTGCATTGTCAACGATAGCTTTGAAAATTTTAATGGATTGATCTTTTTCCTTTTCTGATTTTGTCAATTGATTGATAATGCCTTTAGAGAAAATGTATGTTAAAAGAAAAGCAATAGCAATTGTAGAAATCTCAATTGGATAAGATAACAATTGTATTCTTTCTAAAGGCAAACTAATAAATACTATAGTATAAGTTGTACCCAATATTGAAATCAAAAAAATGTAGAACAGCTTTACTTTATAAGAGGTAAATAAATAAATTGTGAAAAACAATGTTACAGGGTAAAACATTAAATAGGATATAATGGGGATAGCAAAGAAAATTCTGCTGGTCATTGTTATTAACATGCCTACCAAGAGAATGTGGTATGCCAGATTTGTCTTTTTTAAAATATCGCTAAAAAAAAGAGAGGTAGAGGCAATAATGATACACATTCCTGCAATTAATACTTCTGAATAATTTTCTAGTATAATGTGAATGACAAATACAATAAGGCAAGAGAGTATTATTAAATATATAAGTGGCTTATATATTTTTGCAATATCAACATCCTTATTTATAATATCATTCATTTAAATTTTTAAATCATTTAAGCAGCATTTGTAAATAAATTTTTAAGTACTTAATCTTCTTTGAGAGGATTATTAAAAGAAGATTGTTTTTCAACTGTTTTTAGATTCCTCAAAAGGAAGGCTAAAATAAAAAGTACTTCCTTCATCAGGTTTGGAATCCGCCCAAATTTTGCCACCGTGTAACTCTACAATTTTTTTACAGTGGGCTAACCCAATTCCAGTACCATCTATTTCTCTTGAGTTTTCCAGTCTTTGAAATATACTAAAAATTTTGCTATTAAACTTTGGGTTGAAACCTATACCATTGTCTTTAATGGAGAATATATAGTTTTTATCATTTTTCTGACAATCTATTTGAATTAAAGGAGATCTGTTTTTGTCAGAATACTTTATTGCATTTGAAATTAGATTTTGAAAGAGAGAGTTTAGTTCTACCTTGTACCCATGAATTTGAGGTAAACCTTTGTATTCAATTACCGCAGAAGAACTTTCAATCAAAGCATTTAAATCCAAAATGATTTCATCAATGAGGTTGTTTATATCAAGCCATTCCATTTCGCCTGACTTTCCAATAATACTGTGTTTCAGCATATCGTTTATCAAATTGTCTAAGCGCGTACTTGATTCTGTAATAAAATTTAGGAATAATTTTGCTTCGTCGTCAAGAAGGTGGGTTTTGTTATCGCTGAATAAACTGACAAAGTTTAGTATTGTTCTTAGAGGTTGTTTTAAGTCGTGGGTAGTTATGTAAGCAAACTCTTCTAATTCATCAATGATTTCATTTAATTTTTTATTCTTTTTTTCAATAGCACTATAGCTATTTTCCAATTCAATATTTTTTTTCTTTAATTTATTTATAAAAAGCCTTCTTTCAAATGCATTGGATATAATGTTTGCTGTAGTTTGCAATAAGCTCGCCTCTTCTGCTGACCATTTTCGGACTTTGGTGCATTCATCAAAACCAATAAAGCCAAAGTACTTGGATTCAACAATAAGTGGAAATGCAAGAATAGACTTTATATTAGCTTTTTGAACAAGTTTTTTTATTTTGGGTGGTAATACGTGAATTTCTTCTATTGAAATTTTACCATTTTTTGTTAGCATAGATTTCCATTTGGGAATTTCTGCATATTTTAATGCAGAGAACATATCAATATGAGGATTGAAAGAAGGAGCATGCCATTCGTAGGTGTTTTTGGTCATTTCATTATCAATGTCTTCAAATATATATATTCGAGATACTTTTGTATGTTTCCCTAAAAGATCTAATACATAGTTAATGTTTTCATCCAGTTTCTCAACATTTTTTAAGGTGGTAGATATTTCAGATTGGACTTTTTGCTGATTTAATAGGTGTTCGAGATTTTTGTTTGCATCTGCTAGTCGAGATAGATTTTTTTCTGATTTTTCGTTAGTAATGACTAGCTGACTATTTGCCTTTAAAATTTTATTATTGGCACTTTCAAGTTCAGCAATAGAGATGTTGAGATAGTTTTGAGTAATTTTTTTGTCTTCAGATATTCGTTTTATTTTGAATTTATTTTTTGTTTCCTCTTCAGAAATATATTTTAAGATGTAATCTAATTCTTGTTTTTGTTCAAGACTTAGATTTTCTGATTGAATTAATTTGTCTAATATTTTTTGTGCTTTTTTCAACAAGCAATTTGTCTAAGTGTAATTAATGCATTAGTTGAGTTGTGAAAATCACAATGAGATTCATTGTTGATTTTTCCTATTTCTCCATAACTTAAATAGCCTATCATAGGAGCTTGCCACTTGTTTTTGATGCCTGTTATTTCATCTTCCAATAAAGGTCCAAATGCTAAATGTCTAGCTTTACAAGAAACAAGAATAAGTGCATCTGACTTTGCTGTTTCATTGGCAAATTGATCATATGCTGAAACGGTATTTTCTATTTCTTCAAATGATGGTGCATTGCAAAACCTGAATACATCTCCCTGATTGATGGTGCCAGCAAGTAGCATGGACCTATCATCTTGATTGTATTGCAATATCGATCTTAATCTAACACAATTGTTATCTAATATTTCAAGAGGATACTGACCAGGAATTGTCGTTACGTCGCTAATTTCATTTTCCGTTTTAAAATTTTCTAGATTAAAATATTTTAAAAATACATCTAAAGCAGGTTTGTCATCAATTTCATAAAGCACATTTCCAATAGTTTTGGTCGCAATACTTTTTTTGCCAATTCCAGACCATCCTGAAACAGCTTTGCCTTCTAATTTTATTTTTGTGTTGTCAAAAACAATGGCTACAAATCCATCGTTAGTTGTAAATTGGTTGTTGTAACAAGTGGTTTGCGAAAATGCCATGCCATCTCCTGCTAAGCCTCCATAAATTGGAATATCTGTACTGAAAGATTTTTTTATTCCACTAACTATACTTGCGCCGTCTCTTTTTATTCCACTAGATAAAAGAAAAACAGATGGGTTGGGAAACGAATTTGAGGCATCTTCTGCAAATTGTTGAGCAACTGATGACTCTTGTTGATCTAAATATTTCTTCCCAAATATTTTAAAACTAGAAACAGGTGGATCAATCAATAGAACCACAATAGAATTTTCAATATACTTTTCATTGTGAATTTCACCTGCAGAACTGCATCCAATAAATTGAATATTATTAGTGTTAAAAACTTCAATCAATTTTTTCGTATCTGTCTCAGGACTGGAAAATACAATTGCTAGTGTAGGCTGAAAATCTTGTTCACAAATATTAGCTAATTGTAAATCTAATTGTTTCACATCGGTGTAGGTTATAGACTTTGAATTCATTGATTAAATTTTAAAATTATTATTCAATACATTAGGAATAGTTCAACCTTGTTTTCAACTGTTTTAAATATTCCACCGTTAAGGGTTTGTTGATGAATTCATAAATACTTTTATATGAATTTGCCTTTCGCTCATCTTTTGGGTTAATGGATGTAGAAAGAATAACAATAATTGGATCTGTGGGAAGCACCAATTGCTCAAAAATATCTAAGAAATCCCAGGCATTAACTTCGGGCATGTTGATGTCTAAAAAAATGATTTCTGGTATAGCTAAATTAATACCTTCTTGAACCTCTCTGAAATAATTTAATGCTTTTTTTGCCGACAAAAATGAGATTACTTTTTTAACCATTTTAGATTTCTTTACAACTATCGAGTGATAATAGTTTGTTGGATGATCATCGTCTATTAAAAAAAGTAAATTAAATTGACTCATTATGAAAATGAAGAAGTTGTTTATAGTAATTCTAGTAAAATAAATAGAGGGTAAAATATAAAAGATTAATAAACTATTTACGGAAGTCTGTAAAGGTTGATTACGATAATTTACCACAAATGTTGTATTAAATGTACTAACAATATTTGTAAAATAATGATACATTAAAGATTATGTATATTTTTTTATGACGAATATTGATTAGCAGGCTTGAAACCTTTGATAAAGTGTCAATTAGTTGTGATACTTACTTTTCCATAGCACCTCTAGCCTTTGTTTCATTTTTGATTCTCTCTGATTTTTTCCAAAATCTATTAAACTTTGCCCTGTAAGTTGTTGGGGCATAAATTCTTGATCAGAATGATGATTTTCGTAATTGTGTGAGTACTGATAATCTTTGCCATAGTTTAGTTCTTTCATCAACTTGGTAGGAGCATTGCGAAGGTGCAATGGAACTGGTAAATCTTTGGTTTTTCTAACCAAAGCAAGTGCTTTATCAATAGCAGCGTAGCTGCTATTGCTCTTTTCAGAGGCGGCGAGATAAATGACCGCTTGAGACAGAATTATTCTACATTCGGGATACCCAATTTTAGTAACTGCTTCAAAGCAGGCATTGGCAATTAAGAGGGCATTGGGATTTGCATTTCCAATATCTTCTGAGGCAAATATTAGCATTCTTCGTGCTATAAACTTGGGGTCCTCTCCTCCGTCGATCATTCTTGCCAACCAATATACGGAAGCGTTTGCATCGCTGCCTCTCATTGATTTTATAAATGCACTTATTATGTCGTAATGTTGTTCGCCCGATTTGTCATATCGACTGGCATTGTATTTTAAAATCTGTTCAATGCTCTTATTGTCAATGACAATATTTTCGCTTTTGGCGGTTTGAATGGCTAGCTCAAGTAAATTTAATAGTTTTCGTACATCGCCGCCCGAAAAACGCAAGATGGCGTCGTACTCTTTGAAGGTGATATTTTTTTCTTTTAATAAAATGTCTTGTTCAACAGCTTGAGTTAGCACTTGTATCAATTCATCTTTGCTAAGCGGTTCTAAAATCAATACTTGCGAACGGGAAAGTAGTGCAGGGATTACTTCAAACGAAGGATTTTCTGTTGTTGCACCAATTAATGTGACGGTACCATTTTCGACAGCTCCAAGCAAAGCGTCTTGTTGAGACTTGCTAAATCTATGAATTTCATCAATAAATAAAATAGTATTGTGGGCTTTCTTAGCAGTTGCAATGGCGGCTCTCAAATCTTTTACACCTGAATTTATTGCACTTAGTTGAATAAATATAGAGTCGACATGCTTTGAGATGATTCTTGCTAAAGTGGTTTTTCCAATTCCTGGTGGACCCCAAAATATGATGGATGGACAATTGCCACTTTCCAATACTTTTGTGAGCACTTCGTCTGAACCAAGTAAATGTTTTTGACCTACATAAGTTTCCAAGGTTTTGGGGCGCATTCGTTCGGCAAGGGGAGCAGGCATATTTTTAATATTTATTTTCCAGAATCAACAATGTCTTCACTTTGATGATAAGAGCGACCAAAAAAGCTTTGTAGCCTCATTATCAAAACTCCAAATATCGCTTCTTTGAAAATTTTGCCACTCATTTTAGATTGCCCAACTTCTCTATCTGTAAAAACGATTGGAACTTCTTTTATTTTATAACCCAATTTCCAACAAGCATATTTCATTTCAATTTGAAAAGCATAGCCTACAAATTGAATCCTATCTAAATTAATACTTTCTAATACCTTTTTAGTATAACAAACAAAACCAGCAGTAGTATCTTTTACTGGAAGAAAAGTAATCATCCTCACGTAAACAGAAGCACAAAAAGACAATAGCACTCTGTTTTTTGGCCAGTTGCTCACACCACCTCCTTTTGTATATCGAGATCCAACAGACATATCTGCACCATCATAACAAGCTTTGTAGAGATCAATAAGGTTGTCTGGATTGTGAGAAAAATCAGCATCCATTTCAAAAATGTACTCATAACCATTTTCCAAAGCCCATTTAAAACCGTGGATATAGGCAGTACCCAAACCTTGTTTACCAGCACGTTCTTCTATAAATAATTTATCAGAATATTGTCGCTGTAAATCCTTAACTATTTGAGCAGTTCCATCAGGAGAATTATCGTCCACTATGAGCAAATGAAAGTTTTCTGATAAGGAGAAAACCTTTTCGATCATTCTGGCGATGTTGCCCTTTTCATTATAAGTAGGTATTATGACAAGTTTGTCAGACAAGTTTGTATTTTATTAAGCATTTTCAAATCGTTTGTTGAAATTAAAACTCAAGCGATTTTTTTTAAAAAAGTGTTGGTTGATTTGATCCTTTGTTTCCTGTATTGTTTTTCTTTTTTGCTTGAAATTTGTTTTTCAATTCTGTTAGTTTATGTTTAGTGTCTTGCAAGAAATCACTTTTCATAATCCAATCATAGTAATGAGGCTCTTTGCTAAGCACTTCTTCGACAGATTTACCTTTGTGTTTACCGAAATTGATTTTTGCGACACCATTTTCCAAAA
>JAHDGP010000138.1 GCA_020627525.1 Bacteroidota bacterium | reverse complement strand
CTGAAACAAATTATAGAATGATGTGTGACTGCGAGTTAATTAGAGATGAAGCTGATACAGGCTATTCTCCAGGTTATGTATCAACATTTGACATTGTTATATTACAAAAAATGATTTTGAGTTACGACTATAACAATGATGGTTGCTTAGAGCTTTTTGATGTTAATGGATCACTTTCTCAAGATGCAATGGGATGGATAAATGCTGGTTATCCAGCAGCTACAACTGACTTTAATCAAGATGGAGTTCTTACAGGTTTTGGAGATGCATCTTTTTCTTTCGGGTTTGCAAATACACTAGGAGCAATTACTGGAAGCAATGCTTTGTGTATTGATGACTTAAACTGCATAAGAGATTTTATTCTTGGAAGAATTAGTTGTTGATATAACAGCAATCCAAATTAAAAATATAATTATTCGATATAATAATAATTGATATTAAATTATTTCAAAACACATTAAAAAAAATAACATGAAAAATTTTAAATTAATTTTTGCAACCATTATTATGGTTATGTTTGTAATGACCTCTTGTACTAAAGATGCTACGGATCTAGAAACTACTGCACAAGCTGAACAAAGCTTTGGTATACAAGAAGGTCTTTTACAAGAAAATCCTGAATTATTACAGAAATTGAACGATGCGATTGAAAATGATGAGTTTTTTGAAAGCGAGTTATTTACGTTTACTGATTCAAATATAAAATATGATGGTGATGGAGCTATTGAAAACAGAGGTTGGGGACCACTTGCAGGATGTCAAATTTTATCTCCTGGACCTTATGGTGGATTGGAATTAAAACATGGATGCGGATCTACACTATATGGCTATAATGTAGTTGATGATTTTATTTGTAACCAATTCAAAGATAGATTTTGCTTTAAAGTTCCAAGTTCAAGTTCAGCGAGATGTATAAAGTTATATACTTACGATAATAATTTAAATTTAGCAAGCACTAAATATATTATTGTTCCAAGTTATTGTACTCGATACTCTTTCTTAACCACTTATTCAAATTATGGTATTGGATCAGTACAAACTTGCTCTGCTAGTGGTTGTAGTGGTATAGTTGGTCCAGTTTCACCAACAGCAGACTATTAATTTTTGATTAGAATAATAAAGGTAATATTTTAATGAAAAAAATGAAGTTCAAAAATGAAGTTCAAAAATGAACTTTCAAAAATGAACTTTCAAAAATCCTTACCCATAAAATATTCATTGTTGAGTAACACTTCAATGACGTAATGTTCCCCCCACCACAAGCTAGCTTGTGGTGGGTTTTTTTATTGATGAAAGCTCAAGTTATATGTTTAAATTATATATATTGCAAATATCAACTTAGAAGTTTTTTTATAACAACCTACTTTGATTTTTCTAGGACTAGTCTTATGACGTTTTGATCAACCCCAATTTTGAGCGGCATTTTTTAGACGATGGGCTGTTTTGTTTTACTGTGTACAATTGAAATGTTAAAATTTAGATTTTTTTAATAAAAATTTGCAATAAAGGTTTTTAGAATATATCTTTATTGCACTATAATTAAAGTTTTGTAACCCTAATGACACCATTTGTTCTTATACAATAATGTCAGATTGTAATTTAATGAATATTAGTTTTTTAAGTGGAAAATTAAATTGATTGAATGATATAACTTTTATGAAAAAAATACTCCCAGCAAATTCCAGTCTACTATTTTTTTTCCAAAAAATAAGATTTTCTATTAATTAAGAAATAGAATGTGAGTATTTAATTTACATACTTTAAATTCATATAAGTTCTTGATTGTGTGCTATTTATGCTCAGAATTAGTTTAACTTGCAATGAATTTATTTTATCAATGGTATGGCTAGATTATATTGATAACAATGTGTATGCTATACGTTAGAGATGAAGTAACATGTGAGAATTTAATTTGTATTTAAATCATTCTCATGACTAATTTAAAATATACCTATTTTATTTGAGGCATAACTATGTTATATTTAAAATAGTTTAGGTGATATAAGTTAGTTGTAAAGCGATGTGTTTAAACGTGTTTTGTGTCAATATGGTAATTGGTTTAAAATAAATTATTTTATTCGATGAATAGATATGTCATTTTTATTGTGATATGTGTAATGTATAGTGAAAATAACTACTGAATAATATACAAGAATTTGATTTGCGTTTAGATCAAGTCCTAACATGCTCTTAAAATATATCTATTTTAATTGTAGTATAATTATGTCATTTTAGTAATGATGTAAAGTGAGAATAATTATGAAATTTAATTAAATGGGTTTGTTTTTTAATCAAACTCAGAGTTATTTTAAATCAACTTTAATTGTAGTGCAACTGTATTGTTTGGAAGCTGAAAAATACAGTTGTTTTAAAACCTGTTTGGACTTTGTCCTTTAATGTGGAAATAGAATCTTTTTAAAAAGTTTTAGGTACAGATAAGGAACAGTCGACGCCTTAATATGCTTGAGTATATTGAGTGTTTTTTGTAACGTGAAATATTTTTAGAATGGCATTTTTCTAGTTAAATGGTTCAAGGTTTAAGCAGGTTCTATAGAAAACTAATTCAATAATAATATACCCAATATTCGATTTGAAGGAAATTGAAGAGGTAACTAATTTAAAATTAACCCAATTTTAATAATGGGCTTGTTATGTCATTTTTGAAATCAATAATGATGTACTTGTTTGCCTGAATTTATTAAACTTTTCGTACGAAAATATAAAGGAGGATTGCTGAAAAGCCTTTTGAAAAATAGAGTAAGCAATAATGTTAAGATTTAAATTGTAAGTCTTGCTTTTTTGATTAATTGCTTATGATTTACAGTTTATTTTACTAAAATTTTTATTATGAGATTACAAAATTTTATTTTATTTGCAGTTGTTTTAACTTTTTGTTCTATTGGCATAAATGCTCAATTTATTGGTGGAGCAACTGGTGTTACTCATTTACAAGATAATAACGATAGAGTAGGAATTGGAACTACTACCCCAGATGTAAATGCTCAAGTAAACATAGTTAGACCATCAACTTTAACATATGGACGTAAAACTACTTTGGATGCTAACATTAGTGTTTCTGGTAATACTGCAATTGGAGATGCTAGAACATTATTAGCAAGTGGCGCAAGCTGGTATGCACATGGTTATCTTTACGGAACTTATGGATTGGTTTCAAACGTATCCAAAATAAGATCGGCTTATTCTAATAAACAAACTTTTGCAGTAGGTGGTTTATTTCGCGCAGATATGGCAGATGCTCAAGTAACCTCAGCCGTAAATGCTGATGTGAGAGTAGCAGGTACCTGGTCCAGATTAATGGGTACTATTTCGACTTTTCCTACTACAAATCCAAATGCTGTAGCTGGTGCTGTGATTGGTGAAGATTTGATTAACAATACTTATACATATGGTGGATATTTCATTGGAAAAGGGCATTTTACTGACAAGGTTTCAATAGGTAATGTAACAACTCCTGATGGCTATAAATTATATGTTGAAGATGGTATTCTTACAGAAAGAGTGAAAGTCGCTACAGTAGGAACCGCAGATTGGGCGGACTATGTTTTTGAAGAAGATTATGATTTGAATTCTGTGGAAGAAGTGGAATCATTTGTTAAAGCCAATAAGCATTTGCCTAATGTTCCTTCAGCGAAAGAAGTTAGCGAAAAAGGAATTGATATGGTAGAAATGGATGCGACTTTATTACGCCAGGTTGAAGAATTGTGGCTGCACGTTATTGAACTAAATAAAGAGATGGAGATTCTGAGAAAAGAAAATAGTGATCTAAGAAAGTAAAATTTCTTTTATGTGGTATAAAGATTTTAAAGAGAAAAGATGATGAATAGAAATTTATTAAAAGAATTTAAATTAGAATCATGAAAGAAAAATTATTAATAATATTCGCGTTATTGATTTACAATAGTGCATTTAGTCAATCGACTTTGTTTCAAGAAATAAACATCCAAGAATCTAGGCTTTCAGATGAGGAGATGAAAATTTACAATCAATATAAAGCTGATCCCAGTGTTGTTGATATTTCAATTATTCAATTAGAAACAAAACAGTTGAGAAGTAATTCTGAAATAAACATTGATCACAAGGCATATTCTATGGATGCTACTTTATTGGAAAAAGACTATAGAGGTACTTCTAATTATAGTTGGTTGGGTAGGATGTCTGATGAAACTGGAATATTTTTTACAGTTATGGGAGAAAGGGTTTTTTCTAAATTTTATTTAGGAGATATACCTTACACAATTTTACCATTATCCAATACTGGAAAGCATTTATTGCTTGGTTTTGATAATGCATCTATAAATGAATTACAGTGTGCACATGATGATTCGGCTAAGGGTAGTCACTTTGAAAATACTAAGCCAAACAATGATAAAGAGAATACTTACAACTCAAACAACAATAAAGTCGATGATAATTGTCATTTAAGAGTTTTGGTTGTGTTTACAGATGATGCAGATGATGATATGAATATGCAAATTATTGGTCAAGGAATGATTGATGAAACCAATTTGGGATATGTAATGAGCGACATGGTTTTTAGAATGGAGTTAGCGAGAACAATAAGTGTAGAGTATACAGAATTGGATACCAGGTCTAATGTGCCAACTTATGCGGTAGCTAGTAATCCAACAGAAGACGATTTGATAAACATCAGAGATGGGATTAATGGTTTTGAAGATATGCCCGCATTGAGAGATGCTTATCAGGCAGATGTTGTAGTACTGGTTAAAAGCGAAGGCTTAAGTGGAAGTAATACATTTTATGGTGAAGCCTATGGAATTCCAACTGGAACCTTTGATCCGATTCCAGAAAATGCATTCGCCATTGTTGGAAATTCTACATTAACAACCTTGGTAGGTGGGCGTTATACATTTGCTCATGAAGTAGGTCATGTACAAGGTGGACGACATAGTAACAGCCCTACAATAACTGCCCCAAGTTATGCCAGAGGGGCTATTTTTGGTACTGGTACTACGGATAATAGAACGATTATTGCGAATGGTTGTGGTGGAAGCGCAGCAACTGGTTGTCGTGTAAATCATTTCTCTAATCCTGATGTAGATTTTGCAGGTACTCCAACTGGAACAGCTGATAGAGACAATGCTCGTAGATTAGATGAAACTTCTGTCATTATGAGAAACCATAGGGTGACTTTGGACAATATGACAGTTTCAAATGAAACTTTTGAAAATGAAATTGTTGCCAATCATGTAGCTAATCAAAGCATTATTACTTCGGGAAATGTAGATGCTGAGAATGGAACCATCGCAACGATGAGAGCAGGGAATGTAGTTTGTTTAGAAACAGGTTTTGAAGCTCATTCAGGTTCAGTGTTTGAAGCATTTATTGCTGGTTGTGATTTTGTTGCTGGTAAGATGGATAATGTATCAAAGAATTTAGAAGAATCTTTCGAGGCTACTTTAACAGTATTTCCTAATCCAGTTACTGAATTTACAAAAATTGAATTTGCCCTTGAACAAGAAGCTCAGGTTTCTATTGATATAGTAAACTCAACAGGAAAAACGGTCAGAATATTACTTGACGCAGAAACTCGTGCTAAAGGAATTCATTTTATTGATATAAATACACTAGACTTGCCAAACGGAATGTATACTTGTCGAATGGTAACAAAAGACGAAATTCTTTCACAAAAAATAATTATTGCAAAATAGCATTGTTATTTTTTTATTTAGCTGATTAATACCCCATCATAAAATTAGTTTTTGTTGGGGTATTTTTTCTTACGCCAACCGAAACTCAGTAGCTTGAATATTGGTATTTTTTAAATATCCCTCCAACATATAATCGACGAGCATTCGATGTGCATTTTTTTCATCTAGTCTTTGCCATTCAGCAAATTTTTTGAGATCAATACTTTTATTTTTTCTTAAATATTGAACCAAATCTTTTCTGGTGTGATGATATTGTGCCGTGCGAATGATAAAATTTAATTCCCCATTTTCCAACATTTTTTTTATAGATAATGATGGGACAATACATTCATCGGCAACTCTAATATACAATTGTTGCCCTGTTTTTTTCTTATTTATGGCGTAATGCGGTTTTATTTTACTTTCTGGAACTTCCGCAACTAGTGCAAATTTACCTTGATGCTGCAATTTTTTATAAGTCAATTCTATTTGAGGCGTGCAAAAATCTCTTCCTGCTTTTTCAAGCTCGTACTTTTCGCCTTCGACATCTACACCAATAAAAAAACCTTTATCTTCAATGCCTACAACGATTTTTCCACCTCTACTATTGGCAAAAGCGACTAAGCTTTTTGCTATTTTAGCAGGTGAATTGATGGTTGTTTTAAAATCTAATTGAGCGTTTTCTCCTTCTTCAATCCAACGTTGGAGTGTTCTATAATCCGTCATAATTTTTAAACGAGGTTTCGTTGTTGAAATTACGAATAATAAACTTAAAAGATTGTAAAAGAAAAATTAATTTCATTAGCAATGTTGAATTCATATTGCGTTACATATCTTATTTTTGTGAAATGAAAGCTATGATTTTTGCAGCTGGCTTGGGAACACGCCTGCGACCCATTACCAATGATAGACCAAAGGCACTTGTAGCATTAGCTGGAAAGAGTTTTTTACAACGCAGTATAGAATTTGTTGGTCAATATGGATACAAGGATATAATTATAAACATTCATCATTTTGGAGAAAAAGTGATTGAACACCTTGAGCGAAATAATAATTTTGGTGTAAATATCACTATTTCAGACGAGCGAGACGAATTGTTAGATACTGGCGGTGGATTGAAAAAAGCGCAGCACTTTCTTGAAGACAGCGATCATTTTTTACTTTTTAATGTGGATATTTTAACTGATGTAAAATTGGATGAGTTGTTGGCATTGCATCAAAAAAATAATGCTATGGCAACATTGGCAGTACGCCGCAGAACATCCTCAAGGTACCTTTTATTCGATCAAAACATGTGTTTAGATGGATGGCGAAATGTAAAAACGGGTGTTTATAAATTTTCTAGTAATAAACCAGGTAGAGTGAGCCCTTATGCATTTAGTGGTGTACATATTTTAAATCCTAAAATATTTAGCCAAATAAATGAAGAGGGAAAATTTTCGATAATAGATTTATATTTAAGACTCGCGCAGAAAAATAAAATCCTTGCATTCGATCACAGCGACTCTCTTTGGATGGATTTGGGAACACATGAAAAATTGGATACAGCAAAAGAATTGTTGTATAATTTATAACATTTTTCTAAACTGATATTCTATAAATTTACGACTGAAAAATTTTGGCATTTTAGTCAATATGTCAAACATAACAGCATCACGCCCGATTAAAATTCTTGTTTTCTTTTTGCGAATACCATTGATGATGGTTCTGGCTGCTTTATCAGGAGGAGTGATAAAAGTCTTTTCAAATTTTGCTACTGATTCTAAATCTCTGCCTGCTTTTAAAGCAGACCTTGCAATATTGGTCTGAATGCCACCAGGATGAACACAGGAAACCGTCAAATTTGAATTGCTCAATTTTTCTTCAAATATTAGTGATTCTGTAAAACCGCGAACAGCAAACTTTGTTGTACAATATGCAGATTGGTAAGGAATGCCAGAAAAGCCAAACACGCTGGAAATATTCACCAAACTAGCTTCTTTTTGTTTTCGTAAATATGGCATAAATGCAAGTGAGCCATACATAACTCCCCAAAGGTTGATGCCTAAAATCCATTCATATTCTTCAATACTAACTTCTTCTGTTGTTAGTTTTCCAATCGCGACTCCAGCATTGTTTATAACCACATCTACCTGCTTGAATTTTTGAACAACATTTTCCGAAAACTCATAAACAGCTTCTTTTTTAGAAACATCAAAAAACTCATAATAGACTATTGTTTCTGTAGGAAGTAGTTTTAAGGTTTCTAGCAAGCCTTCTTCATTGTAATCATTGATTGCTAACTTGGCACCGAGTTTTGCAAACTCTATCGCAAGCCCTCTACCAATTCCTGAACCTGCTCCTGTAATGACGACGGTTTTGTCAGTGAAGTTTTTCATAGTGGAAAATATTTGAAAGAGATATTTTCTAAATATAAGAATTTTTATAATTTTCTTTACTTAATGTCACTCCTTCTTGCTTAACACTTTACATATTAAGGCTTTGAAACAACTAATTTCTAAACATTTGTCGTGGCATTTATGTGTTTATAAAAATAATTTAAGTTTCTGATTATCAATTGTTTAAAATATTATTTTCTTTTATTTGAAAATGTACATTCGTTTGTGATTTAAAAAATTATCTTTGCGACCCTTAAAAAATCGCGAACAATGATAATGAGATTATTTGACAACATTACCTCTAATCCTAAAAACGACATTTTGTCGGGGATGACGGTTGCGCTTGCTTTGGTTCCAGAGGCTGTAGCCTTTGCTTTTGTAGCTGGCATTGATCCAATAGTGGGCTTGTATGGTGCATTTATTATGGGTATAATAACAGCACTTTTTGGAGGAAGACCTGGTATGATCTCTGGGGCAACAGGAGCGATGGCGGTTGTGATGGTTCATATGATAGCTAAGGGAAATGAGGTTGGGGCAACATTGAGTACGCCTATTGACAATTTAGGATTGCAATGGTTGTTCATCACATTATTGATAGTTGGAGGAATACAAATATTGGCGGGACTATTAAAATTAGGAAAATTTGTCAGATTGATACCTCATTCCGTAATGATGGGTTTTGTTAACGGTCTGGCGATAGTTATTTTTCTATCTCAGCTGAGTTTGTTTAAGGAAAATGTCAACGGTGTAAACCAATGGATGCAAGGAGCTGACCTTGCAATTATGTTGGGATTGGTAGGATTGACGATGGCGATTATGTGGTTGCTTCCCAAGTTGACTACGAAAATTCCCTCCGCCTTAGTTGCGATAATTGTTGTTGCAGCAATAACAATTATAGCAGGATTAGATGTAAGTACTGTTGGCTCATTTATTAAAGACGGAGGTGGCGAAGGTTTACAAGGTGGTTTGCCTACTTTTCAATCTCAATTGTTTGACATGTTTGGCACCGTGGGAACACATTGGAGTTTGATTATTTCAACTGCATTTATATTAGCAGCAGTTGGATTGATAGAGTCTTTGATGACCCTAAATCTTGTGGATGAATTGACGGATACAAGAGGAAGTGGTAATAGAGAATGTATAGCGCAAGGAAGTGCAAACATCTTAAATGGAATGTTTGGTGGAATGGGTGGATGTGCAATGATTGGTCAATCCATTATTAATGTAAACAGTGGTGGACGAGGAAGATTGTCTGGTATCGTTGCAGCAGTGTCATTGCTTTGTTTTGTTTTATTTGCTGCTCCATTGATTGAGCAAATTCCTGTAGCTGCATTGGTCGGTGTAATGTTTATGGTTGTTATTGGAACCTTTGCTTGGTCAAGTTTTCGTATAATAAATAAAATACCAAAAGCGGATGCATTTGTACTTATTGCAGTATCTGCTATTACTGTTTGGCACGATTTGGCAATTGCTGTAATTGTGGGTGTTATCATTTCTGCTTTGGTCTTTGCTTGGAAAAATGCGACAATGATTCGTGCTCGTAAAAGATTTAAAAAGGATGGAACTAAGGTTTATGAAATTTGGGGACCACTGTTTTTTGGTTCTGTTCAGAATTTTAATTCTAAATTTGATCCAAATTTTGACCCTGAAAAAGTGGAAATAGATTTTATCGAATCTAAGGTGAGCGATCACTCTGGTATTGAAGCGATGCGTGGCATTGCAAACAAATACCTTGATTTGGGCAAGTCAATAAAATTTACGCACCTTAGTCCAGATTGCAAAACGCTCTTGATGAAAGCAAATCCTAAATTTGAAACTGTAATCGAAAGTTCGGTAGATGATCCAAGATACTATGTTGTAACGGATAAGTTGGATTCTGAAGATTAAACCTGTCTAGTTAAAAAACTAATAATGTCGAATAGGTTCA
>JAHDGP010000137.1:6640-10138 GCA_020627525.1 Bacteroidota bacterium | reverse complement strand
ATTATACAATCCATCAATTTTGGAATTGCGTTTACACCATCAATTAAACACTTTAAATATTCAACCTATGATTAACAAATGTGCAATAAGAAGTGCCTAGAAATTATTGATTACAGGAGGTCCCCGTTTATTTTGAGTAGAAAGATTTGGCTTCGTATTTTTACTAAAAATAAAAACATTATTAAATACTCTTTTTATTTTTAGGATAAATGAAAACATTGCCTTTAACGGATGCAAAAAAGAAAGAGCAGCAATTATATTTTTAAATTGATAAGCAGAGTTTATATCTGAAAATGCGTCTAAATTGACCGATTCAGCATTGACAAATGAAACATATTTTGAAAATGTTTGTTGCACATTTTCTGTTTCCCATTCTACAGTTAGAAAGGCTTTTCTATCAAAATGAGCTTCATTTAACCCAATTAAATACAAACCGCCATTTGGGGAGGGGCCAAGTGCGATTTTCCCTTGATCCAATTGACTTTTCGCCTCTAAAATCAAGTCTCTGTTTAGATTCAAGCAGTCATTTCCAATAATTACAACATTGTCATACCCTAATCGAAACACCTTTTCCACCTCATTGGCAAGGCGTTGTCCAAATGTATTACCGAATTGTTTATTACTATAACATGTATATACATCTAATCCAGTACTTTCGGCTTCCTTTTTTGCATACCTGATAAGATTAGCAGCGACAGAAACATTCTTTTGTTTCTCTCTGAAAACAAATGATTTTGCGGATGCCTCGGCAAGCGGCGTTCTGGTGAACAGTAATATGGCTGTGTCTAAACTTATGGCTTTATTATTTCAGCGCAAATTGCTAAATTATATCTAGAAAATATGTTTTTTGAAGGACAATTTCATGTTTTACTCATTATTCTTTTCTTATGCACATATATTTATAAAGGATAAAACCATTGATAATCCAGATTAGATCCAATAAAAGAATCCCTTTATCTAAACAGTGTCTTGTTGAAGAAAAGAAACCAATGGTATAGTTTTAATTTAAAAAAAAATTATATATATTTGATTTTCAATTAACTTATAGCATTTTGAGACTAATTGAGTTCCGCAAAAAGGATTTCAAACTAAAAGAAGAAAGTGAATAGACTAAGCGTTAGCTTTTCACAGTTACAAACAACTCAAATCATTTTAGGTTCTTGAAAATTTAGTTCCATAAATTTTTCAAATTAAAATAGTTAAATGAAACACTATATAATACATAGCATCTTACTTGCAATAATTTTTTGTAGCTTTTCTAATTATTCTATGTCACAAACCAATCCCAATATTTATGAGTTAGTGTGGGAAGATGAATTTGAAGGAACTAATTTAGATTTAACAAAATGGAAATACCGTCGTGGGGCTTGGGGAGGCGGTACACAACAGTGCTATATTGAGGAGAGTATTTCTGTTTCAAATGGCACCCTTAAAATAGCTGCCGAGTATTCTCCTGGCTATGACTGTTTTGGTGAAAATAAAGATTTCACCTCGGGCTTTATTAGAACAAGAGATTTGCATTATTGGAAATTTGGATATTTTGAAGCCAGAGTAAAACTTCCTTCATCTGATAGTACTTGGCCAGCCTTTTGGACACTGCCTCAAAATGATGTTTACGGTCCGTGGCCTCAAAGCGGAGAAATAGATATTTTTGATCACAAAGGACATGACGATTCTGGAAACAGAAGTGCGGTACATTGGGGCAATAGCCAAACAGATCGTCAACAATCTAAAGTTGACTATTCTGTGGGTGATGTTACTCAATGGCACAATTATGGCGTGGAATGGAGTCTTGGTGAAATAAAGTTTTTCGTAGATGGACAATTGGTTCACACCATCAATGATTTTGATGACCCCAATGCAACTCAACACCCAGGTCCATTTGACATCGAAAACTACCTTATTTTAAACATGGCTGTTGGTGGCGATTACTTGGAAGCTCCTTACAATGATGCCAACAATTCGATAAACCAATTACCAGCCACAATGGAAGTTGATTGGGTTAGAGTGTATCAAATAGATTCAACCAACCTCATTTGTGAAAAACTTTACAATGGAGAATTTGCTAATAATGGAGCAGGTTGGTTTATGAGTAATTTTTTTGGTGCAAGTGGGACCTTTAGCAATGGCTTCATCCTTGTAGACAATCCTGGAACTGCAAACTGGCACCTTGCACTTAGACAAGAAGGTTTACTATTAGAAAATGGAAAATCATATGAAGTTAGTTTTGAAGCCTATACTGAGGATACTAAAAGCATCAGCATAATCATTAGCAACAAAAATGGTACTCAGTACCATTATGAACCATATACTTTTACAGGTGGCTCCCTTGAAAACCATAGTTTCCAATTTACAATGAATGCGCCAACAGATGTTAATGCTGTGTTTAATTTTAATGTTGGAGGTGACATAAATTGGGTTGCGGTGAACAATTTCAGTCTGAAGGAACTGAATTGTCTTCCCTGTTCTCCGATTCTAGATATTAATAATCAAACAATTATTTCTGGAACATACTCCTCATCAGATCAAATAAATTCTAATGGTGTTGTAATTACTAATGACACGGTTTTTTATCGCTCCAATAATGTTAAGCTTAACTCAAATTTTAAAGTGGAACAAGGTGCAAGTTTTGAGGTCACAATTGATCCATGTGGAAATTAATCAGCTATGTAATGATAGATTTTGTCACCATCATTTTCTGATAAACTTTTAATTTCACCCTGAAATACAGGCGCTTTCAATCCAGTTTTATATTCAACATCCCCAACAATTACATTTGCTTCGTCCCACAAATTTAAGTCTATGAAAGAACTCAATAACCTGCTGCCTCCCTCAACCAAAATTGACTGAACTTTCATTCCATAAAGTGTTTTTAAAACACCGGGAATTAAGTTTTCAAACGCTACTTTTTTATAAATTAAATTATCTTGAACGTTTTCTTCAACCGTATTAAAAACGATGGTTGTCGCCTCTTGATTAAATACCTTTAAGGCTTTGTCTAAGCTTAAATTTCTATCAAGAATGATTCTCGTTGGATTTTTTCCTTCCACCTCCCGAACTGTCAGGCTGGGATTATCAATTCGCACTGTATTGGTTCCAACAAAAATACCCATTTCTTCAGATCGCCATTGATGAACGATTTTTTTAGTGCTTGGCTTTGTAATCCAATTTACCCCTTTTTCATTTGGCTTACGTATTTTATCAATAAAACCATCTTTGGTTTGTGCCCATTTTAGTCTAACAAAAGGTCTCTTATTTTTATGAAAAATAAAAAAACGTTTATTAGAATCATAACATTCTTTTTTCAAAACATTTTGAATAATTTCAATTCCAGCTGCCTTCAATTTTTTAATACCAGCTCCATCTACCAATTCATTTGAATCCGTAATTCCAATAACAACTTTTGGAATTTTATTTTTAATGATTAAATCTGAACAAGGTGGTGTTTTCCCAAAATGAGCACAAGGTTCGAGCGTTACAAACAAGGTGGACTTATCT
>JAHDGP010000137.1:0-6630 GCA_020627525.1 Bacteroidota bacterium | reverse complement strand
TACCAATTCATTTGAATCCGTAATTCCAATAACAACTTTTGGAATTTTATTTTTTTGAATCTGAACAATTCCAAAATGAGCACAAGGTACGAGCGTTACAAATAAGGTGGACTTATCTAAAAGAGACTTGTCTTCAACAGAATCTATCGCATTTACTTCGGCATGTGAACCTCCATATGGAGCGGTTGCCCCTTTTCCAATAATTTTATCATTGTATACAACAATGGCTCCAACAGATGGATTCGGCATTGCAGCACGCAAACCATCCTTAGCTAAAGCAATACATTGCCGCATATAATATTCATAATTCTTACTCATTGGATGACAATATAAAACAAATTTTCATTTAAATGGTTCAAAATTTAAACAGTATCTTGCTATATTAGAGTATAAAAAATTAATGATGAAAATAACACTGAAAGACACAGACTTCGCTGGTAAAGTTTTAAATGAAGTTTTGCTAGAATTTGAAACAAAAGAAGTTACTGTCAAGGAAATAATTGAGGAAAGGGTAACTTTTGAAGTTGAGCAATTCAATGCAAAACTTCCCAATTATTTTAAAGGCTTGATTATGCCCAATGATGCTATTCAAACGGCCGAAGGTTATCAGGTCAAAAACAAATCTGTTATTGATGTTGAAAAACAAATTTACGTTGCCTTGAATGCTTTTAAAAACAATGGCTTCTTCATTTTAGTAGATGATTTACAAGTGGAAAAGTTAGAAGCTAAAGTAAAGCTTGATAAACAAATGGATATTAGTTTTGTCAAATTGACTCCATTGGTTGGTGGCTAATTATTGTTTCAAAATCAACTTCAATTTTATTGTCAACTAAAAATAAAATAAAAAATTCTGTCTCGTCATCGAGTTACTTTCTAGGAATAGACGGTTTTGTGAACTATGCAAATGCAACAATTGAAAAGCTTACCGAAAATGCTAAATTAAATTGGTATAAATTAATAGAATTATCCAATAAAAAAAATGGCGCTAAACCTACTAAAAAGTTCTTGAAACAGTCGAAAGAAATCATCAATGAAATAGGTTATGAAAAATTTAAATCCATTGTCGTTCGGGATTGGATAGAGTTTGTAATTATTTTGGAACCAACTGAGATTCGGTCGATGAATTTTTACAACACCAAACAACTTTTAAGTAGTAAAAATATAAATGCTTTTAAAGCTTTTGTTTGGATGTGCTCAAATTTTCACGATAAGATTACGCTTCAAAACTTGGCTGCTTTGGCAGAAAAGTGTTATAAAAAAATACCTGGCAAGTCTTCAATGGCAAGTTCGCTTGGCAATGCTTGTGTGTATGCTCTATACAAATCAAGAGGTCTTGAAGGAATTTCGTATTTATCAAATTTAAAAATAAAAGTAAAACAAAAGTCTTGTAAAAATACAATCAATAAATACTTGTTGGATTCTGCTAAAGCAAAAGGCATTTCCATACATGAAATTGAAGATATTGCTCTCCCACAATTCAAACTTGAGAATGCTTCTAAAAAAGTGTTTTTTGAAGAATACATTGCCAATATTTTCATAGAAAGAATTGGAAAAACGTCTGTTCAATGGATAAGACCTGATGGCAAAATTCAAAAATCTATCCCTGCATTTATCAAAAACAATTATGCGGATAAATTAAAAAAGACCAAAGCTGAGATTAAAAAAATCACACAATCTTTATCTGCCCAAAAAGAAAGAATTGACTTAATGTTTCGTTTGAACAGGACCTTAGAATATGAACATTTTCATTCTTATTTTTTTGAACATGGTTTAATGAGTTTTCTTAGCAAAAAACTTATCTGGAACATTCATCAAAACAACAACAAAATTGCTGCTTTCTATTTTGAAAACAATTGGTTTGACAGCAATAAAAATGTCATTAAAGTAAATTCAAATGCTCAATTTTCGCTATGGCATCCAGCTCTTGAAGCTGTTTTAGAAATTAAAAAGTGGCGAGATTTGCTAATGGACTTAGAAGTTAAGCAACCTATAAAGCAAGCCTTTAGAGAAGTCTATATTTTAACAGAAGCAGAAGTAAACACTACTACTTACAGCAATAGAATGGCTGCCCACATTTTAAAGCAATTTCAATTTAACGCATTGGCTAAAAACAGAAACTGGGAATATAAGTTAATGGGTACTTGGGATGGTGGATACGAATCTTATGCAGAATTATTAATCAAAGAACATAATTTAAAAGCTGAATATTGGGTTGCAGGTATTGATGTTGCAGACGACTATTCGGATTCAGGTATTTGGCGTTACATTTCAACGGATCAAGTTCGGTTTATTGATATTGAGTCGAATGAAGTTGCGGAGTTAATAGATGTACCACCGATTGTTTTTTCAGAGGTTATGCGTGATGTCGATTTGTTTGTAGGAGTTGCGAGTGTGGGGAATGATCCAAATTGGGAAGACTCTGGCGGACAACCGTTTTTCAGAGATTATTGGCAATCCTATTCTTTTGGAAATTTATCAGAAACTGCAAAAATTAGAAAAGAAATTTTAACTGGATTGCTACCCAGATTAAAAATAAAAAATGTCGCTACCTTAAAAGACAAATTTTTAATTGTGAAAGGAAAATTGAGAACTTACAAAATTCACATTGGCAGTACAAATATTTTAATGGAACCCAATGATGAATATTTGTGCATTGTTTCGGATCGTGGAGGAAAAACCAAAAATCAAAAAGTATTCTTACCATTTGAAGGTGATGAGGGTTTGTCCATCATTATATCAAAAGCTTTTATGCTCGCTGAAGATGATAAGATTACAGATACTTCAATTACATCACAGATTTTGCGAGTATAACAACCAAAGACAGCTATATCCAAGACTAGTTTAACGAACTCAAGTCAAAGCCATATTTAACCTAAATTTCAAATCCTTAAAATTCATACAAAATAAAATTGGATAAAGCAATTTATTATTTTATATTTGTTGTTTAAAATCGATCACAGTAAACATGAGTCTAATCCTTCGATACCTTGGAGTGCTTATAGCATTCTATAGTTTCCTGATGATTGTAATGTACTTCTACAACAAATTCATAGTTTTATCAGACGTTAATTTTCCCTTTACAACATTAGGTGCCTTAATTCTTGGTTTTTTGCTTTATCTATCCAGTGCTTTTTTTGAAAAAGATATTGAGCGAGATGAAGACGGTCACGCCAAGCCCAGAAAGATGTAAACTCATTTTTCTGAGGTTATTGTTTAATATAATGTCGACTGGAAATTTCAGTTGATATTTATAAAATTGAGAGTTATGTATACTGCCTACTACATTGTTGGAACACTAATGGTTCTGAGCGTTTTGTATTTCATTTTCATTGTTCCAAAAATGAAAAAGAAATTTGAAAACCAAGCAAATGAAGTCAAAGACAATTTAAAAGGAAATGAAGAAACAGAAAGATCACGACTTTTGGGTGATTCCAATGCGCTTAAAATCATTTCTGATAGAGTTTCAGGAGAAAAACTTATTGGTATTGTCAACACCATGGAAAAAAGAGATATGGGAGATCTTTTAAAAGAAGGGGCCATCAATATGGGTGGAAAAGTTTTGGGTAAAGTGACTGGAATTGGCGTTACGGCACAACACAATATGGATGTTTACTTTGTAGCTTTGACAGACAAAAATATCCATTACTTTGTTTGCAACGAAGGAACAATTTTAGATCATATGGTTTTTGACAGATCAAATGCAAAGCATTTATCAATTGAAAAAGCTACTCTAGCAGCCAATTATACTGGTGGATCTTCAGGTTCCGATAATTTCACTTTTGATTATGATGGTAAAAAGCAGGGCTTCTACATCTTTGAATTTTTCGCGAGATTTCCTTCCGATACAGGTACAAGTATGGATATTGGAATGTCAAATGATAAAATAATTGCATCTGAATTATTCAGCAAGCCATTTTATGATGCCATTAAATAATTCTTAAGAATAAAATAAATTTATAAATGAATCCGTTAGCAATAATGGATTCTTTTATTTTACGTAAGTTAATTGAAATTGATGAATATAAATGATTGAACTTACATCTTATTTTCGACTATTTATTCATCAATAATCGGTGCCAATTTCACCAAACCAATCAAAAGAAGCTTCACCTGAACTAAAATAAATCCCATAAACCATTTAGTAAAAACTTCAATTCTATTATAAATGTGGGAGCTGGAAAAAACAATTTTACAAAAAGATAAGATATTTCACTATAAAATATTAGATGCCCACAGAAGTTGTATTTCAACACTTCAATGGGTTAGCTTAATCATAAACTCAAGTACATTTAGATCATTCTATTCAGATATACTGTTTAGCTCTAAATTTAAAGGCTTCTTTTGGGAAGTCAAACCAGTAAATGTTGCGACTCTTAAAAATGATTTTGAATTTGTTATTATTGACAGTTCAGCAGTTGCCAGTTTGAAAAAAGATGATTCTTCTTTCAAATCCTATTTCAAAGAAAATGAAATGGTTACTTCATTTCTAAACATTGGTAAAGATGCAAATTTGGTAGTCCCCTGCCCTATTTCTGAAGGGACAGACTATGCTCACTTTGCTTCTTTTTTAAGGACGGCAAATCAGGATCAGATTGAAAGTGTTTGGAAAAAAATTGCTAGTGTATATATAGACAAAACAAATGAAAAACCATTGTGGTTGAGCACATCGGGTTTGGGCGTCAGCTGGCTGCATATTCGTCTTGACAGCACTCCTAAGTATTACCAATATCAACCTTACCGAACATTTATGGAATCTACATAAATCTCTTGCGAAAAATTCACAATCCAAACTGCGTAAAGTGATGATCAATGTGTTTGTAGAATAAATTACTCCACTCTTTGGATGTGAGTTCACCAAACCCCTGACTTTCATATCCTTCAAAAAAAGCTGCTCCCTTTTTTTCGGTTGCTTTAATGTGATTTACTAACTTGGTTTTTTCCTTTTCAAAATTCTTATCTTCTGTTATTAAAAAGTCTGGTCCTGTTCTAGAATTTTTAGGATAAGGTTTTTCACCAACCACCGATTTCTTTACAAAAAGTTTCAGCATCATTTTTGTAAACCAGCCGTAATTAGCATTGGTATTGTGATATGTTAAATCGTATCCCACATTTAAATGTGCAAGCATTTGAGCTGCATTCATTTTGCCCCATTCCGGTGTTGTATTAGCTGTTAATTTTTCTAGTCGACTCAATACAGACTTGGTCGTTTCTGGATTAAATATATCTAAGTAAGGCATAGCTTGTATTAATATTGATTTAATGTTCTTCTAAAATTTCTTATAAAAATCTTCATAAAATTAGGCATTTTGGAGAAACAAAAATATATAAAAAAATATTTTGAATGTGTTTAAAAATAATTGGACTCAAGTGATGACTTACAATTACTTTGCCAAATCCTATATAAATTCACCAACATATCAAAAGATTTGGTTATCAAGAATGTAAAACTAAAAATGATCAACAACAATAGTCATACCAAAACATCCTAATGTCGGCTCATTTTCTGCTCCTTGCTAGGCGAAAACCAATTTTGTCGTTTGGCTTCAATTGTGCAATCAAGTTTAAGTCTTTTAGTCTAACATTCGCTATTCTCGGGTAGCCCCCTGTCGCTTGGGCATCTCGCATCAATATCATCAATTTTCCATCATTGGCTACTTGAATTGTTCCTGGAACCTGATGAAATCATTTCTTTTTCTATTGTATAATCATTAAATTTCTCGTTTAATGTATACGCCATCCTTGATGAATCTCCGCTGATTGTAAATTTTTTCATAAAAAATTGCTGCTTCAAGGTATCCGAAAACTGATCAAACTCTGGTCCTTTTATTACTTCAATTGATATATCTGAATCAAATGGTTTTACTCTAAAATTACTAAATTTTAATTTTTGCTCTTGAGTTTGTTGTTCGATTTCCAACTCATCTCCTTTTGCAATTTTGCTTTTCTCTGGCAAAATAAGCTCATTCATTGAATACGAACTGAAACTATTTAACCATTTTTCTAATTTCCAATTTCCTCTGATTCCTATATACGATCTGCATCCATTAACCACGCTTCCAAAGCTTAATATTGATCCTGCCCCTATTTTTAATACTTGATTTATTTTTACTTGCTCGTTATCTATTTTTGGTGAAATGTTGGCCCCTGTTATTGCTATTTCACAATTTGCTGTAAATTCGATTTTGGGTCCGATTAATGTAATTTCTAATGCTGGTGTGTTTTCTTTTTGTTGTAGTAATTTATTTGCCAGTGTATAAGATTCTTGATCCATTGCGCCCGATGTTGGAATGCCTTTGGTTTGGCAGCCGTATCTGCCGATGTCTTGGATGGTGGTGTGTAGGCCTGATTTGTGGAATTTTATTTTCATCGTTTTGTTGGGAGACGTAACATGTTACGTCTGTACGGGTTTATGGGTAATATTTTGTTCTTTGGGATTATTTTGTTTTTTTCTTCTTGATAATTTCTGCTTATTTATTTATCGCTAATTGCATTTTGCTTGTTTGGGTAAATTTTTTCTTCTTGATAATTTCTGCCTATTTATTTATCGCTAATTGCTTTTTGCTTGTTTGGGTAAATTTTTTCTTCTTGATAATTTCTGCTTATTTATTTATCGCTAATTGCTTTTTGTTT
>JAHDGP010000136.1 GCA_020627525.1 Bacteroidota bacterium | reverse complement strand
GATTATATCACTTTCGCCTCTTCACGAAGCAAACGAACCAACTCTTCAACATTATCCGCCTCAACATATTTACATTCAGATCTCGGCTCAGGAGCAGAGTAGCTTGCAACAGAAGTATTAGCAGAAATATCGCCACTTGGTGCTACAACTTCCAAAGGCTTCTTTCTCGCCATCATAATTCCACGCATATTCGGAATTCTTTGTTCAGCAAGACCTTTGTTTGCACTTAATACAAATGGTGTATTAACTTCAATAATTTCTTTTCCACCTTCAATCTCTCTTTCAATGGTTGCCGTATTGCCGTTGACATCCATTTTTGTTGCTAGTGAAATGTATGGTAAATCAAGAAACTCAGCTAACATTCCACCTAAAATAGAACCGTTATAATTAATCGTTTCTTTACCTGTAATTACTACATCAAAACCTTTATCTTTTGCATAAGCTGCAATTTGACCAGCTACAAAATAAGAATCAGAAGGATCAGCATCAATTCTTACTGCATTATCAGCACCAATTGCCAATGCTTTTCTTATAATTTGATCACTTGAAGCATCGCCAACGTGAATAACCGTTACAGATCCGCCAGTAGCTTCTTTCAATTCAACACCTCTTACCAATGCATACCATTCATCTGTTGGATTCATAATATACGTCACACCATCTTCATTGAATTTGGTGTTATTATCAGTAAAAGCAATCTTTGAGGTCGTGTCCGGTACTTTACTAACACAAACTAAAATTTTCATACTTTTCTAAATTTTAATAAAAAAGCAATCAATCACTTAAAAATTGACCGTTTCTTTGGGCAATTTTCGTTATTAACTGCATAATTTGGTGATTTTCGGTGCAAAAATACAGAATGTATAACACTATTGATAAGAATACCATTAATTATTAATTTAGTAGAAATAAATATTTTTATGTTCACAAACTGTTTTAGGCACTTTACATCATCAAAACCGCTCTACCGCCTATTTTGTTCATCTCTGTTTCTTTCTTTCTTTTTTGGAATAATTCAATTAAACATCTTAGCTCAGAAACAATTAACAGTACTTGATAAAGAAACTGAACAAGCTATTCCTAATGTGTTCATTTACAATACTTCACAAACATTTTATGAAGTAACGGATAAGTACGGTCTTATTGATCTGCCCGAATGTGAAGATGAAGAGGTGTTTATTGTCCAACATCAAAACTATATTAAAAGTACTTTGAAATGCAAAGAGTTGCAAAATTTTAGTTATAAAATTTTACTCGAAAAAAGCACCATCGAGTTACCGACAGTCGAAGTATTGATTCCAGCCTCCATTTATGATTCAAAAGAGAACATTTCTAAAAAAATTGAAAAGATTGATCAAAAGAAGATATTAGAAATAGCCCCACAAAACTCCGCTGATTTATTGGAATCAAAGTCTGGTGTATATGTACAAAAAAGCCAAGCTGGGGGAGGCAGCCCTGTGATTCGTGGCGTGGAGGCAAACAAACTGTTGATAATGATTGATGATGTGCGGATGAATAATGCTATATATCGTGGAGGACACTTACAAAACATTTTAACAATTGATCCACTTTCGCTGGCATCTGTAAGCTTAATTTATGGTCCTGGCTCTGTCTTATACGGCAGCGATGCCCTAGGAGGCGTTATGTTGTTTAGAACCAAAAATCCAACATTTAGCAATGATAAAAAATTAAAAGCCACAGGCGTTTTATCTAGTAAATACCTTTCAGGAAACAAGGGACAAAACTTTCATGGAAATCTTTCAATTGGAAATCAAAAATTGGCGGTTTTGGGCAGTTTGTCATTAAATAAATTTGGCACTTTGCGAATTGGGCAAAATTCAACCAAAGACTTTCCTGATTGGGGCTATCAACAGGAGCATATAGAAACTTATAACAATCGGGATACTGTTATTCAAAATGATCGGCGGTATGAAATTTTCAATACAGCTTATAAACAGGTTGATTATTTTGGTAAAATGTCTTGGAAGATGAATGCGACTGAAGTTTTTTATGTAAATGTTCAAGGTTCTACCTCTTCGAATATTCAGCGGAATGACAAACTAAATGATTATCAAGATGGCAATTTGAGATGGGCAGAATGGAATTATGGTCCACAAAAAAGGCAGTTGTATTCCTTAAATTTTAAAAGCTGGAAAAAAAGAAGTTTGTCTGATTATTTCTCAGCGATAGTATCTTTTCAGAAAATTGAAGAAAGTCGCATAAAACGCAGGTATAAACGAGAATGGCGCAACCACCAAATAGAGCAAGTAGCTGTTTGGGCATCTAATATAAATGCAAGTAAAAAGCTTAATTCAAACAACAATATTTTTTATGGATTTGAATCAAATTACAACCAGGTCAACTCTTCGGCTTTTGATGAAAATATTATTACGAAAGAAAAAGATTTTAATGTTTTGACCCGTTATCCATCAAGAGAAAACCACACATTTTCTTTAGGGCTTTATGCAAAATGGAGGCATAGGATAAATGAGAATTGGGCATTGAATTTAGGTTCAAGAATCACTTTTATATCATTGGAAGCTAATTTTGAACCCAGCAATTTAATAGAATTGCCTTTCGAACAGATTGCTTACAATAAGAGCGCATTTAACTATACAGCTGGAATAGTTCGGAAACACAAATCAACTACATTTAGTGCAACATTGTCATCGGGATTTAGAGCGCCAAATTTGGATGATGTTTCAAAAATATTCAGTCCACAAAACGGAATTGTTGTTTTGCCCAATACTAACGTAAAGCCTGAATATACCTACAATTTGGATATGCAATTTTCTAGTAAAATAAAATTCTTTGAGTACGGATTGGACTTGTTTGGAACATTCTATCAAAATTTAATCAAAAGGCAAAAAACAGTTTTTGGCGATCAAGATTCCATTTTATTTGAAGGTGAAATGAATGAAATTTACACGAATACAAATGCTGAAAAAGCAATGATTTTCGGAGGATCTTTTTTTGTGAAATGTAACATGGGTCAAAGGTTGGAGTTGTTCAGTCAATTAAGTTATACGGTTGGTAGAGATATATCAAATAAAGCTCCGCTCGGTCACATTCCGCCACTTTATGGTAAGACAGAATTGGCATTCATTCCAAATCAAAGTTTAAAGTTCTTGTTAGAAGCAGAATACAATTTTAACAAAAGTATAGAAAACTATTCACCGTTTAGGGAAGACAAAGACGACGAAGCTACGATAGTTGGAACACCAGCTTATTTATTATTAAATACAAGAGTCAACTATTCTTTTAAAGAAAATTGGAGTTTTCATTTTGCAATTGAAAATATTTTAGATCAACATTACAAAAAGTTTGCGTCTGGAATCAGCGGAATGGGAAGAAGTTTCAATTTAGGCGTTCAGTATATTTTTTGAAAGCAACTCAATCAATCAATCAACTACTGAATGTGTTTCACCAATTAAGTCTCTTGGATACTCTCCAATATCAAGTTCATCACTTGGACCAGTAGGATCACAGAAAGTATAGTGTTTTTTATCGTGACGAATAGGAATGCCAATGCAGTCATCCAACAGAACACCGACTGCAATGTGATTCGTATTGTTGTCATTTATGTTGTCTTCATATTGGACCAATATCACTTCTTTGTTGAGTAACTCCTTAACGATGTAGCAAAACAAAACAGATTTGTCTTCACAATCAGAAAATTCGTGCAGTAAGGTTTGTTCCGGACTAAATATAACATTTATACGTTCGTAATGATCTTGATCGTGACCATATTTAAAAGCTTGTCTTGTAAAACTAAGCAATAAACGCAACTGTTCTATTTCCGTTTTTTCTTTAATCAATTCTTTCAAACTAGGAATCAAACTATTGTATGCCTCGATTGATAATGGAAAGTTTAGATAGTTCGATATTTTCATATCTGGATAAGTATCAATCATTCTCACCAAAGTAGAATTTACAGAAAATTCAATTTCATATTTTTTGAGTTTATGCTCAAAGTCTACCGTTTTTGTAACCAGTTGCCTAGAAGGCAAGTGAGGCAATTTATCTAATTTGAATGAAAAAATTCTACTTCCAGTATGCATAAAATGATTGGCGCGCATAGAAGCAGTAAAAGACTCCTGAAAAAGTTTGTTGCCATTACCTGTAATTTCAACAAGCCATCCAATGCCATATCGTTTTACAGGAAATTCATATATTTTTTCTAAAGTGAAAACAGATATAAAGGCTTTGTCTTGAACAAGGTTGAGTTGGACCTTGTAATCCATTCTACCCAATATCAACCAACAAAAAAGAACTTGTTGAAAATGTTCATTGTCACCGTTGTAAATTACTTCAGAACAATCTCGTATCATCAAATAAAACAGCCAATCTGTAAGCTTATATTTTCGTTTATATTCTTCTAAATCTTCAATCGTTTCATCAAGCTTACTTAAATTTTTATGATGAATAAGATTTGAAATGAAGTTGTCATTTAGCGTTTGAGAATCCGAGTTGAATAAACCCTCTTGATACCTTACACTGATATTTTCAGAGAAAAATGTAAAGCTTGCTTTTTTGTCTACAGAACAGCTAGTTCCAGTTGCGTTTGCTGCAATGAAAAAGAAAGTAGACAATAATAGTATTAAACCTTTATGAAACATAAATGAGGTGACATTGTGATATACTAATAGCAGCATGGGGGAGAAACACAAAGTTAATTTATTTATCTAACATTTGCAAAACAAAATGATGGGTGCGTAAATAAATTTGATTCATATTATAAAATTATAAATGATTGAATAAGAAGAATATAAGTAAATAAATCCATAAGAAATCAACAAAGTGCCAGTATTTAGAAATGATTCTAAATTGTAATTTGGTATCTGGATTTGAGAAAAAAATCAGCGATTTTACAGGGTCTTTAAGCTGTTTTGAGGTTTTTACGTAGAATAAAAACAAGGGTAAAATGCCCGCAACAACGTGAAGCGCGTGTAATCCGGAAATTAGATACAAAAAAGAACCATTTGGACGACCTTGAATGAAAATTCCAGCCTTTTGAAGCTCTTGCCATCCTAATAATTGCACAACCACAAAGACCAATGATAAGCCAATTGTGATCAATAAATATGTCTTTAAGGCGCTTTCATCGCTTTTTTCATAGCTTTTGAAAGCTTTGAATAACGTAAAACTACTAGTTGCTAATATTAAAGCACTCGCCAAAAACAGTTTGGGAAAGCCAAATTGATTCCAAGACCAGTTTACAGATGAAAACAAATAAGCAATTGTTAAGCCAATAAAAAGAGCAGTAATGCCCATCAATCCCATATTCAACATGGTCATTTTGGGATTCAACTTGAAGATCGGTGATTCTCTGTCTTCAATAGGGTTTTCAGGATGTCTACTCATTCATTCGTTTTTCAAAATAACAAATTTAAGTAAGTGGACATAAGTAATCGAGTAAATCAAAAAAAATATTTTTTTGATTTACACGGAAAAAAGTCAAGGCGTTCCTTCGCACGGTAGTAGGGCTATCGAGTGTCGAACCAGGTTGCTTTTTTAACGACTTAAATCAGAAAAAGATAATTTCCGGATACTCGATTACTTTTGTCCGAGTACTTAAGAAAAATTGGTTTTTGAAAAACGAATAAATGTGTTTAAAATTGGTACTTAATCTACCCAATCAGCAATGAAAACATTTGTGTCTCTTGTTCCACCATTGTTTCTATTGGAGGCAAATACTAATTTTTTGCCATCAGGTGAAAACATTGGGAAAGCGTCAAAGGTATCGCTGTGCGTAATTTTTTCTAAATTTTTCCCATCCATATCAATCATATATATATTGAACGGAAAACCTCTATCAGATTGATGATTGGAAGCAAAGATGATTTTTTCACCAGAAGGGTGGAAGAAGGGTGCCCAGTTGGCATTGCCTAAGTTTGTGATTTTTTTCAAATTTTTCCCATCAATGTCACAAACATAAATTTCCATTTTTGATGGAGCAACCATATTTTTAGCATACAACTCTTTGTATTCCAATACTTCTGATTTTGATTCTGGTCTTGAAGCTCTAAAAACGACCTGTTTGCTATTGGGAGAGAAAAACGCCCCTCCGTCGTAACCCATTCCCGAAGTAATCTGAATTTCATTGCTGCCGTCGATGTTCATTACATACAATTCCAAATCGCCCGATTTGTTCGATGTGTAAACGATTTTTGTTCCATCGGGAGAAACCGTCGCTTCTGCATCATAAAAATTATTGTTGGTCAACCTTTGAGGGTTGGAGCCATCCGCATTTGCAGTATACAATTCATATGTGTCATAGATCGGCCAAACATACTTTTTTACAACTTTCCGATCTGGAACAGGTGGGCATTCTGTATTGTGATCGTGCGTCGAAGCATAAATGATTTTCTCATCTCCTTTAAAGAAATAAGAGCAAGTTGTTCTGCCTTTTCCATTACTAACTTGCTTCATTTGAAATTTTTCACCTGGTGCTGGAATTTTTCCAACATAGATGCGATCACATTCGATGCCGTTTTCCTTATCAGTTTTTTGTAAGATCAAACTCTTGTTGTCAAAGCTAAAATAAGCTTCTGCATTTTCGCCACCAAAAGTCAATTGTTGCACATTTTTAAGATGCACTTCTTCTGGAAAATGAATTTCTTTGGTCATATTTCCCATCGCTCCACCTGATGGCTTTTCAGGTTTTACCTGCGTTGAAGGCTTTTGCGCAGAAGTAGCCTGTTTAGGGCTTTCTGACTGATTTGGAGCAGCAGGCTTTGCAGATGCCTGAACAGTTTCCGTTTGATTATCTGCTGTTTTTTGTAACTTCTTGTTACAAGTTGCAAAACATATAGTTGCGGCACTTAATATTAAGAGGATAGATTTCATACTTATCTTTTACGCAAAATTAATTAACAGTTTCATAATATTTCAAAAATTGTTTTATTTAGCAGGTAAACATAAATAATCGACACACTTTTGATGGGTTCTTTTTCCAATCTACTTCCGAACTGTCGGACCATTCGAAAATACTCACCTTAGCTATGGCTAGGGTTCCGTTTTTCTTCCGCTTTGGCGGTCCGATTGTAGATCGAAAAAATACCCTAGATCAAAAGTAACGAACAGTTATGCTTACCTACTTATAAAATTTTTTACAAATATATATTTTGCTAATTTGGTATGAAATAAGATCATTGATTTGCCATTTTTAATGCTGCATCATAATTTTTAAGCTCCATTATATTGGTCGGTATGCCAATATTCGCTTTTGTCAGATTCTCAATACATTTGCTTTGTGCCATTGATTTAATTTCCATTCCAGAAAACTCCTTAACATAAGTTCCTATCCAAATATATATTTCCAGGTCTATGGAGTTTGTGTTTAGGTTTTTAACATAGCAGCTTGGCAATTTTTCCTCAGTAAGAACGCCTGGAATGGTTTTGACTGTATTTAGAATGATGCTTCTCACTTTATCAATATTGCTTGAGTAATCAACACCAATTGTGAAATTCATTCTCATAAATCCATCTTTGGTATAATTGTAAAGCGGATTTTTAATAAGCTGTCCATTTGGAATGTAAACATCTTTTCCGTCAGAAGTTTTGATATGTGTATCTCGCAATGTCATTGATACAATACTGCCTTCAATGTCTCCCGTTCTAATTACATCGTACAGTTTAAAAGGTCTGTCAAAAGCCATAATAATGCCAGCTAAAAAATTTTCACCTATATCCTTCAATGCAAAACCAATAATAAAAGCAGAAATACCTGCTGCACCTAAAATACTGCTTGCCACACTACCAAGACCAATGATATACAGAAACAAAAGAATGACAATTGTTGAATTCACAATTCTAAAGATGCTGTTGGCAAAATTTACCAGCAGCTTATCATCTGCTTTGTTTTTGATAAAATTTATTGATCGGGTTCGAATGGTTTTGATTATTACCATTAGCACAAAACAAACAACTAGTGCAATTAACAATTTGGGCAAAAACTCAATCAGGCTGTCATAGTATGTATTGACTTGTATTTTTAAGTCTCTTATAAGGTCCATAATTTATAGATTTTTAATCAGATTTTCATTATTCATTCTCGTATAACTAGACATTTTGTAGAAAGAAACAACATAAAAAATAAATTTTTCTATTAGCTACAGAGGAGCTCAACTTTTGTAGAAGCAGCAACAACGACGATTTGATGGTCCAACAATTAATACCCACCTTAGCTATGGCTAGGGTTCCGTTTTTCTTCCGCTTCGGCAGTCCGATTGTAGATCGAAAAAATACCCTAGATCAAAAGTAACGAACATTTATGCTTATCTACTTAATTGCAATATAGTACATTCTAATTGAGGAATTGAAAAATAATAATATATGTATCTGACTTACTCTTTTTTCGGTATGAGATGACAAGTAAAACTTTTACTGTCAGAAATGGGTAGTATATATTTAAAAATGCATAAGCAAAAAATGTAATGTGATTTTTAGCTAGACGCAAATTTGTTAAAATACTGCTTAGTTTGAAGTTGTAAATATTTGATAAAGGTTTGAATAAAAATTGATTTAGAATGTTTGAAATTGTAATGTCTTGGGCTACTGCTTTTATAGTAATTGTCATTTTTACCATTTTATATATGGCAGCGAACTATTTGCTAAGAAGAAAAACTGCTGGAAGTTCTGATCGTGCATTGATCAGGCAGATAACGCTTTTTACAATAGTTTTTACCGGATTGTTGATTTTGTTGCTATCATTTCCCTGGCCTGGAGATTTGCGATCGCAAATTGGTAGTTTGTTGGGAATTGTAGTTTCGGGTGTTTTGGCTTTTAGTTCAGCGACTTTTATTGGAAATATGCTGGCAGGAATATTATTGCGAGCGATAAATAATTTTAAATCTGGAGATTTCATTTCTGTTCAGGACTATTTTGGAAGAGTATCCGAAAGAGGATTGTTTCATACTGAGCTGCAAACAGTTAATAGAGATTTGATTACCTTGCCTAATCTATTTTTAGCGACAAATCCAGTAAAAGTAACCAGATCATCGGGAACATTTATATCGGGTGAGGTTTCTTTAGGCTACGATGTTTCCAGGGTCAAAATAGAACAACATTTATTGGATGCGGCAAAAAGAGCAGGTTTGCAGGATGCTTTTGTGCTGATAACTGGCTTGGGAGATTTTTCAGTAGTTTATCAAATAAATGGCTTATTACCAGATGTTAAGAGGGTTGTAACGGCCACATCAAATTTGAATGGCGCAATATTGGATGTTTTACATGAGGGCGGAATAGAAATCGTATCTCCTAACTTTATGAATCAAAGGCAAACAGGAGAAACAGTATTTATCCCTAAAAAGGAAAAAGTAATGGAGGTAGATTCAAATTCTACAAGAACAGAGGACATAATTTTCGATAAAGCGAATGAAGCGGAAAATATTGAAAATAGAAAGAAGAAATTAACTGAAATAGAAGAAAAAATTAAAACACTCCAATTAAATATAAAAGATTCTACTGATGAATCAGAAAAAATTAAACTTACTGAAAATTTGAAAAAAGTAATTGCCATTAAAGAAAAGATGACTGAAAATATTGCTCAAAAGGTTGATGAATTGGATAATAAAGTCTAATTAATTTAAATGTTTGTATGGTTACTGTTAGTAGTTTGTTGTTTTACAGCTAAGTAGGTAAAAACTACTTAGGCTTTTAACATTTATACCTTACGGATTTAATTAATTATCAATAAATATCGTCTGCAAAAGAAAAAAGGCTACAGTGCCTTTTGTTATGTGTTACTTAACTTGGACACTGTAGCTACCCCTATATTGCAAACAGTCGGGTTACATTAAGGGGCTTATGAGATATTCAATCAAATGGGAAAATTGCTATGACCATTCATTATCGTCGTGAATTTCTTCGTGGGCGTTATAATATTGTTGAATGGAGTTGCTGTGTTGATTTTTTAGCTGTAATAATTCCTGGTCAGTTTTGGAATCTCCATAAGATAAAAAGCCTAAAGCGAATAAAATGTAAATTAGTATAGTCATGGTAAATGAATTTTTCTGCCAAATTCATTCGTTTACTGCGCTTAAAACATTTAACTTTAAGGGAGGAAAAGGGTGTTAATTATTAATATAAGTGACACTTAATTAATTGATATTCAGTAGTGTAAATTGTTGATTTTTATGATAGAGTTGA
>JAHDGP010000135.1:9867-10182 GCA_020627525.1 Bacteroidota bacterium | reverse complement strand
CTTACGTAATTGTTGTAATAGCGACAAATCCCAAAGCATTTCATTTTTTTCTATCTCTTGTAGTGCCAAAAATTTTTTTAATATTTTAAAAACTAAGGAACGAATGTCTTTTAATTTTTGTGTGTTAAAATCTTCATCTGCTGCAATTTCTTGCCTAATTCTTGCCAAATCGGCGGTGTTGGGTCCCCAAAAACCTCCACCTACCATAGATTTTCCGTCTGGCTCTATATGGAAATACATGCCTCCTCTTCTCCATTTAGTGGCACGAGTCATACTACCACTCAAATGATTTTTGTAAGGAGATTTGTCCTTGGA
>JAHDGP010000135.1:0-9857 GCA_020627525.1 Bacteroidota bacterium | reverse complement strand
AGCATTCTTCTTTGGAAAAATTGAAATTAGGATATTGTTGTTCTAAAAATTTTAACAAAGCATTGACTTTGAGATTGGTATTGAATAAAGGACAATTGGCAAAGTTCAGAAAGTTTTTCCACTCTTTTTTGTTCAAGGTGGCAAGGGTTTGATAGAGTTGAATTTTATTAGAAATATTATTCATTGTAGTAATTTTTATAATAGTATGTTGGGATTTGGGCTTTGCATTCCAAAAGGAAGTATTTTATTCAAAAATAGTTGCAATTTTGGTGGTCCGACACTCGGTAAAAGACGAGTTTTGGTTGTAAATTGTTAAATTCCAACATGCTCTTATCACTTAAATGAAATATAACTTTATTTAATGAATCAATTTATTGAGCTTAGCAATTTTCAATGGTGGATAATAATTTTATGTCTAATCGGTTTTGTATATACATTTTTTAGAGCTTTAAAATTTAACAACAAGCTAATAGCTATCAGTTCAATAACATTGCATTTATTGCTATTTGCCTTTTTAGCATTATTGGGCTTGAAACCAGCAATTAAAAAAGAGCAGAAAAAATTCAACACAGTTATTGTTACAAAAAATTATGATGACAATGAGCTTGAAAAAACAAAAGCAAATCCATCAAACAAATTTTTATACTATTTTGATTTAGATGCCATATCATTTCCAGATACCATTGGAACATTGCTTTCAATAGATTCTGTTTTAGCAGTTTCAGATTCAGTTATTCTTTTGGGTGATGCCCTACCCCAATCCGAATGGTCATTCCTCAACAATAAAAACATTCAATTACGCAAGTCTACTAAAACAAACAGTGGAATCATTTCTATTGGCTATTCGGAAAATTGTGCCATCGACGAAACGTATTGGGTAACTGGTAAATACAGAAATCAAAGTAATTATACTGATACTTTAATATTTAAAAACTATTTAGGTCAGGAAGAAAAGCAATACATACAACCAGACACAACAAGTGATTTTCATTTTACATTTGATTGCACCAATAGTGGGATTTTTGAAAATAGCTTGACAATCAAGTCTCACAATAATCAAGAAAAAAAACACATTTTACCAGTAGAAGTTTTTGAAGCAGAAGATATAAGCATTTGTATCTTGGGGAGCTTCCCAACATTTGAAAATAAATTTTTAATGGAATATTTGGCTGAGCAAGGGCATAAAATTTATGCTCGCTTTCAAATTTCTAAAGATAAATTTAAAGAAGATTTCATCAATCAAAAATCATTTCAATACAAAAACTTAAACACACCTTTTTTAAACAAAACAGATATGCTCATTTTGGATGTAAGCAGTATATCAAATCTTACTGAAACAGAAAAATCAAACTTACTGAAGGCTGCTAAAAATGGATTGGGCGTACTTGTTTTAGCAGACAATAAAATGCTCAATTTTCAGGATAGCAAGCTACTCCCTTTTCAAATTGGCAGCACTGGTAAAAGCAACGAATTGATAAAAGTGGAAGGAGAAAATATTTCTCTGGATAACATTTCACATTTTATAAAAAAAGAAAGAAATGTAAACGCAATTTTGAAAACTACAAATGATAAAATTTTAGGAGGATTTAAAAATGTTGGAATTGGCAAGATAGCATTGTTGTTATATTCAGAAACCTATCAATTGAAGTTAATGGGCAAAGAAAAAGCCTATCAAAGTTTGTGGAAAAAAATTATCCAAAAAATAATTAGAAACAATCTAAAAAACACATTTTGGACAAGTATGGAACAACCCATATTCAAGAATCAGCGAAGTGATTTAATGCTTGTTTCAAATGAATTGGCTCCCGTAGGTATTTTAGAAAAGCCCGACAAGCAAAAAATAGCATTGTATCTGGCTCAAGATTTTCACATTGCAGAAAAATGGAATGCAACACATATGTTTGCAGATGCTGGATGGCATTACTTATTTACAAAAAATGATACTGTCAACAAACAAGCCATATACATTCAAGATAAAAGTCAATGGAACACACTATTAAGCTTTGAAAATCAACTATTTGCAACCAATTGGTTAAAGAATCAAAAAGCTGAAAATATAAAAACTCCTCAAAACTATGAGTTTGCTTTGATACCACGATGGATTTTCGTTTTAGGAGTAATACTCGCTTATGTCGGAATTTGGTGGATAGAACGAAAATAAAACTTGGTCAAATTATATTTAACCTTTTCAATCCAAACATTTTACAACAAAAATCGTAATCAAATAGATAAAATATTTTAATCGAAATCATAAGGATATGAAAAGGCGCAACCCTCTAATTGCTTTTTTGTTTGTAGCTTGCTCACTTTGCTTTGCAAACGCACAACAAACCGACGGAGACACTCGTGAAAAAACTCGCACACTCGCTCAAAGTATTGACCATACTACTATATTTCAAGGAAAAGTTACTGAAGTTGCTTATTTAGACTCTGTCGTAAGTAATGTTGTTAGTAATATTACTGATGAATGGTATAAAGGTTCTTTGAAATCGAATATCAGGGATCTTGACAATACCTTGGTAAGTGAATCATTTATAACTTTCAACGATGATCAATCATTGTTTAATGGAAACAGAAGTAATTATACTTATTACTCTGATGATTTGCTAGAAACAGAAGAACAACAAGATGCCATCGGTCTTGATAACTGGATCAATAACACAAAGGAGTACATGACTTACGACGCTTCTGGAAATATGGATTCTTTGCTTACCAAAGCTTGGCAAATAAGTGCTAGCACTTGGTATAATTATGAACTTGTTGTAAACAAATACAATCAAGATAATCAAGTAACGGTATCAGATAATTTTAGATGGAATTTACCAACATTGTCTTGGAAGCCTGTTTCACAATCATTAACGGAATATGCCGATAAAGAAGAAACCTTAATAATTGCGGGAGAAAACGCGGAAGGTGTTTGGACTAATAGGAATAAGACTGAAACGTTCTTTGATGATGAAGACAGGTTTATTAAGGTAGTTCAATACAAATGGACTAGTGAGGATGACACTTTAGAGCCAAATGCTGGTCAGTGGGTTTTGAATTCAGAAACAGAGGTTTTCTACGAAGATGATGGTAAACTGTCTGAATACGCTGTTTATGTATATGCTGGTCCATTGGTAATTTATGGCAGTAAAATTGAATACTTATATCAAAATGATTTGCATTCAGAATCTGTCTATTACAGCTACGATTTGGGCTCACAAAACTGGTTGAAAAGCTATCATAAATTGATAAACAGAGATGTAAATGGAAATGTATTGTTTGTTCAAGATCAGACGTGGGATGAAAATGCTGGTATGTACAATAACACCCATCAAAATTGGGAGTACTATTATACATATATAGAAGACGTTGTTGATCCAACAGATACTACCGATGTAGTTGACCCTGTTGATCCAACAGATACTACTGATGTAGTTGATCCTATTGATACAACTGATATTGTTGATCCTGTTGATACAACAGACACTTCAATTGAAATGGTCAATTTAACTTCTATTTCAATTTCTCCAAACCCATCTTATGGAGTGTTTAGTGTTAAAAACAATATGATCGACGGAGAAAATTTAGATTTTACAATGTACAATACAGCTGGTGAATTGATGATTCAAACCAAGTTTCAAAAAACATTGGAAGTAAACGCAGCTCATTTACCAAAAGGTATTTACTTTATTCAAATTGGAAACGGAGATTCTTCTACTCGTAAAAAAGTGGTTATTCAATAAAAGTCAAAAATAAATATTCTCAATTATTGAGAAAAACTCGATTATATAAAAAATCCCCTCTTGCTTCTCAAGAGGGGATTTTTGTTGGAACAAAACCGAGTAATATAGGATTCAGGCAGTATTATCTCATACCTACTGGGCATTTTCAATAATCAATAATTCCGGCCTAAATCCTCCCCATATTATACTCTTTTTATTTAAGGGACGGACATACTTATCCATTAACCCTTATCGGTTTTAATTTAAATCATAATTAAGTATCCAATCAAGTTTGTTCTATACTACTAGCTTGATCAATTACAGTTGGTTTAGATGTTAATTATACACTGCAAAAAATAGGTCTTTTACAAGTGTTTTCCGCTTCATATAAAAGCAGTCAAAATGCAAAACTATTTAGTTTACATTGCAAAGGAGGATGTTGAATAATATTAAAATGAAAAAAGTCTATTCAAACTATATTGAAAATAAAATGCAGAGGTTAGGTAACATTTACAAAACAGTTTGATAAATTAATGGACTTCCTTTTTTAAATCATTTCATAAAAAACAAAACGAAAAAAATTACTAGTTCATAACTGGCAACAATCATTAATAAAACAAGCTTCAATTCATTTTAGAACAAAATTAAATCAATTATCATCCATTTGAAATTAATTACAATAGATTTTAAAATAAATTTTAATAAAATTTATATTTCCAAACATCAAACACTCACAAATACAGTCAACAACACATTGATAATCAAAACCTTACTTATACACATAAGGCTAAATACTACCTAAGTCTAGCAATAAAAAAACCCAATCAAATCGTAAGATTTGATTGGTTTTTTTTATTGTTTACTTAATTTTTAATCAAGCCTGTACTGCTTCCTGCGAAGCTTCAAATTCTTTTTCAGCTAAGAAACGCTCTAATTCCAACGCAGCCATACAACCTGTTCCTGCTGCCGTTACAGCTTGTCTGTATATCTTGTCTTGGACATCACCGCATGCAAATACACCTTCTACATTTGTAACGGTACTATCTCCTTTGGTAATTAAATATCCCTCAGAATCCATATCCAATTTATCTACAAAAATATCGGTATTTGGCTTATGACCAATTGCAACAAAAAATCCAGTTACAGGAATAACAGATTCTTCATTTGTTTTGTTGTTAATCACCTTTGCGCCAGTAACAAATTCGTCTCCTTCAACATTCACTGTTTCAGTATTCCAGTGGATAGTAATGTTCTCAGTTTGCTTCACTCTTGTTTGCATAATCTTAGAAGCTCTCATTTCATCACGTCTTACTAACATATGTACATTTGTACAAAGTTTAGCAAGGTACAAAGCCTCTTCCGCAGCAGTATCACCTGCTCCTACAATTGCAACGTCTTGTTTTTTGTAAAAGAAACCATCACAAACAGCGCAAGCCGAAACTCCACCACCAGCATCGCGTAAGCGAATTTCTGAATCAAGTCCCAACCACTTTGCAGATGCACCTGTTGCGATAATAACTGCCTTTGCATAAACATCAGTTTTTTCGTCTACAGTTACCTTAAATGGACGTTCATCCACTTCAATATTGGTTACATACCCGAATCTGACATCTGTTCCAAATCTAACCGCTTGTTTTTCAAAATCTCCCATCATTTGAGGTCCCATTACCCCATCAGGATAGCCAGGATAGTTTTCCACATCGGTAGTATCCATTAATTGACCACCTTGTTTCATACCTGTGATCATTACTGGTCTCAAGCCTGCTCTAGCAGCATAAATAGCAGCCGTATAGCCAGCTGGACCCGAACCAATGATTAAACAATCTATAATTTCTGGTTTACTCATTTTATTTTCTTTTAAATTTTCCACAAAAATAATACAAATGAAGGAGTTTTATTGCATACGTTCAGGAAGCTTAGGAAGATTGGGCTTTTTTAAGATTTTTTTGAGGATTTGGAGGTATTCTATGCTCAAATTTAATAATTGGGTCAACAACAAAGGGCAAAAACTGTATTATCAGCTTTTGCCCTTTTAAATTTTTCTTATTAAAATAGAATTAATTATAAGTCAACTCCATTTCAAGTTCATGTTTCAATTCTTCTCTTACCAACTTTGATGGAAACAGTGCTTCAAGTTTAGAAAAAGTATCCAAAGCAGGCACTTCCAATTCATCAGTTGGTTCAACCAATTGCTTTGTTTCTTTGTATAACGGGTAAGGAATTTTTACTTTAACAGGATACAAATCTCCTGGAATAACATTTGTCAGCAAGAAAGGATTTAATTGTTTGAAGCTGGCTTCTGAAATGTTTAGGTCTTTTGTAAACTGCTCGATTGTTGTATTATTTTCAACAGTTACAAAGTAGTCGAATGAAAAGTCTACTCCTGTAAATGTCGGTGTCAAACCGTGAAAATCGTAGAAATTCATTATGTAATTTGCAGCAATGAATTTAGGAACATAGTACCTTGTTTCTTTCGGCAAAAATTGTCTGATTTCCCAGTAATCTTTCTTTCCTCCAGATTTTCTAATTGCTTTATTGACATTTCCAGGACCACAATTGTAAGCGGCCAATGCTAGTACCCAATCATCATACATTTCATGTAAATGTTTGAAATATCTTGCAGCTGCTTGAGTAGCTTTTTCCGGATCTCTTCTTTCGTCAATAAAAGAGTCGATTTTCAGATCGAAAATCTTAGCCGTTCCTTCCATAAACTGCCACATTCCATATGCACCAGCGTGAGACAAGGCATCAATTTTCAATTCAGACTCGATTATAGGCAAATAAGCAATTTCTGTAGGAACACCTTCTTGAACCAATAATCTACTGAAAAAAGGCTCATAAAGCTGAGTCGTTCCAATCAACCTTTCAGTTGATTCTTTTCTTTTAATGTATGCATTGACATTTTTCTTAACCAATTGGTTAAATGCCATAGGGATTTCTGAGCTTATACTTTCCAATCTTTCCTTAAACAACTGATCTTCCATTATAGAGAGATCGAGGGGTTCAGGTTTCAAATCTTCCGCATATAGTCCGCTTATCGGTTTTGTGTCGTTGAAGTTGATGTTGTTAGAAGTCGATAAACCAAAAACCAAAAGTGTATTAAAAATACCTAATGCTAATCGTTTGGTATCCATAAACAAATTTAAATGATGGGGTCAAAAAATCTTAAAATTTTCATTCCCGAAATAGTTTGCAAAAGTAGACCCATTTTGAAAATAAACAAACTTATTCAAACAAAATTTATTAACAATTTATTACTAAAAATATATAACTATAAAAATATCAATGACTTACAAATTAACAACACCAATATTTTTTTTAATAAAATTTGTCCCAAAATGGAAAAACCTCACTGCTACGCAGCGAGGTTTTTCATATTTTTAGTTGGTCTCCTTAATAAACAATGGATTCTTAACTATAGTATGTAAGCAGTTAAAAATATTTTCAATTAACCAATTGAAATTTAGATATATCCACATTTCGATCAATTATTTTAATACCTACTTCAATCGGAAACTCTGCCCCCAAAAGTTGAAAGTCAACAATTAACAGACTATTCACAATGCTAAATTGACATACAACATTACATAACGGCTTGTGGTTAATGTCGTTAAAACAGTTGAAAAATTCTGAAATGACAATAAAGCTAGAATTAATGAAAACGGTCTCACATTGAAGCATTAAACAAAAAAAATCGGATTGCCCGCAAAATATACGAACAACCCGATCAAACCAAATTCAAATTTTAATTTCTTAAAACTGTCCGCCTTCTGCATCGCAATTGCAGTCACAGGCAGGTTTTGAGACCATAAATGTTTGTGTACAGCCATCCATTGTAACGACTTCAACAGATTCAGATGGATTACCTGCATAACCAGAATCTTCAACACTTCCATCAACTGTAGTAGTACCTTCGCTGTCTCCAGCACAAGCAAACATCACACTATAATTACAAACTGCATCATCAGCAACAATTGTAGGAGCTTGAGCATCTGCATAGATTGTTAAAGCACAATTTCCAGCATCGACAAATGAATCAGCGGTACCGTCCGAATTGTTATCGCATTCATAATAAGCATACCAAGTTTGTACTTCACTTGTACAACCATCTCCAGCATAAACTCCTGTAGGAGCTGCTTGAGGAAAAGTAGCATCACCTATTGCAACACTTGAATATTGCAATCCAGCATTTGGACCGTTTGCTCCATCAGCATCCATAAAGTCAGCTCCCAAACTTGCTTGCCAGTCAGTAACAAAAGTTCCAATTTCAGATGCGCAAGCACTTCCAGAAGTGTTAACAGCAGTTACAGTTGGACAATTTAGACTTCCTGTTGAAGAACAAGCGGCTTTTGCAACCATAAATGTAGCAGTACATCCGTTTGCTGTCACAACCTCCACTGATTCAGTTGGATTACCTGCATAACCAGGAGCTTCTGTACTACCATCAACAGTTGTACTGCCTTCACTATCTCCTGCACAAGCAAACATTACACTATAATTACATACTAGATCATCTGCAACAATGGTTGGAGCTTGAGCATCTGCAAAAATAGTTAAAGCATAGTTTCCAGCATCAATATAAGATTCTGCTGTTCCGTCAGAATTGTCATCACATTCATAATAGGCATACCAAGTTTGCACATCATTGCCACAACCATCACCGGCATAAGTGCCTGTAGGTGCAGTTTGAGGAAAAGTTGCATCAGTTATAGGCACGCTTGAATATTGCAAACCTGCATTTGGTCCATTAGAACCATCAGGGTCCATAAAATCGGCACCCAAACTTGCTTGCCAGTCTGTTACCAATGTACCAATTGCAGAAGCACAAGCACTTCCAACATCATTCATTGGAGTTACAGTTGGGCAAGAAACACCACAAGCATCTACAGTGTTGTTTGAAACCTCTGCGCATTTACTTCCATCCGTATCGAAAGGAATAACCTGATTTGCAATGTAATTCATTACCTGCGCTTGATCTTCTGTAAACATCACTAAGCAAGCATCATCACCGTAGTCCATAAATGAAGTAAACATATCAGGAGAACCGCAGTGAGTTGGTGCCGTTGCACAACTTGTTACATTAGCAGGGCATCCAAAATTAGGAGCATCCTGTGGAGAAGTATCATTGACAGTTGGCGCACCTGGAACTACTGCACCAGCATCTCCATCAGCTCCACAAGTACCACCCGCAAAAACGTGTTCCAATCCTAAGTAATGCCCAAGCTCGTGTGTTGCAGTTCGACCACCATTGTATGTTGGTGATGTATTTATGCCTGTTCCTGAAGTACAACTCACACCAGGTCCTCCAAAAGAAGAAGGCAATACATAAAATCCATCACCATTTGCAGAACCAACCAAGGGAGAGACTCCTAATACTCCAGTTCCCAAACCAGCAGCAGCTTCATCACTTACAAAAATATTTAAATACCCGGACCAGTCTGCTCCGGCACTTGGCCAAGTATGTTGACCGACAGTAATTGCAGGGTCTCCTTCTTCCAAGCCTGAACTAGCTGGATGTTCACTTGTTGCTAAACAAAAGTTTAAGCAGGTTCCATTGCTTGCTAAAGTGCTTGCAGGATAATCACCAGGACAAACAGCTGTTAAATTGTTGTACACACTGATATCTGCATTTGTTGCTGCAAAATCTTCATTTAACACTTGAATTTGTGCCTCAGTAGCTGCCAAAAGACAGGCAGCATCTGCACAAGTAACTTCTCCGGCAAAGTGAACTGCTACAGGTATGGTAATGGTATTGGTTCCATCACAATTGATAAATGCTCTCTCTTGATAAGGATTATCCTTTACCTTTTGAGCAATTTCAATAAACTTTTGGATATTGGCTGGTTTATCGGATAGTCCTGCATTGTATTCATCCGTCCAACATCTAATGACATCATCATCATCTTGCGCCATACTTGTAATACTTATAAATGATAAGCAGACCAGTAGAATGGCATTTTTAATTTTGTTATTCATAATATATTTTGATTTTGGTTAAAGCTATCCTAATACCTGAAAGTTGAAACACTCTCAAGTTTATAGTATTTGTAAGTATTGAATAAAAAATAAATTACAGGTTTTAACAAGTAGTTTTTTTGAAACATCTACTAAAAAAGACAAATGCATAGCAGGCTACGAAAAGGCTTTTTG
>JAHDGP010000134.1:1076-10225 GCA_020627525.1 Bacteroidota bacterium | reverse complement strand
ATCATAATTTTTATGAACATCTGTAGTAATATTTTCACTAGAGACAGGACGAATTTTTATTTTACAAAATTCAGTTTCTGCAATCCATTTTGACGCCCTTTTATAAGTAATCAAATTACCTCCCTTTTCAATATAATCCTTAATTTTTTGCTTGTTTAATTTTCCGTAATTACCATCCACCATCACTATACTATTGTATTTACTCAAGTCCACTTTATCAATTCTTTCAATGTCTAAGTGCGTGACAGGAATATCCATCCTCTGATCTAGCAAATGCCAAACTTCGCCCGCTTCATAAGCATTTATACCATTGCCTACAATTAAACCAACCTTTTGAATTTTTAATGGAGAAAAACTAGGGCTGCCTAAATCAATACCTTTGTTTGATTGCCCTGTCTCGACAGCAAAAATTTGTGTATCGTGAATTTTGATATGTTCTGATAACAAGTTGAGAATATTATTCTTTTTAATTTTGGATAAATTTCCAACAGGAACCATTATCGTTCCAGGTTTAAATTCAACCTCTTTGTTTTCTATTTTATGAGTAAATTTTTTATTGGCAACTTTTAACAAAACTTTTTCACTCAATAATTTATTCAACAGTTTGGGACTAAAATAATTACTCCAATCTATTAAATAAGCATAGGTTTTATCTGTTTTTCCAATAATATTGTTTCTTGGAAATTCAATATCATTTTTTTCTATTAAAATATCAATATTCCCATTTAATGTGGAGTAGGGCAAGTTGAAAGAAGAGGGTAAATGCCAAGTAGAGACATCATAAAAAAGACTGTCTTTAAATGTTGTCACTTTTTCAAACATAGATTTTATCAATCTGTAATTTGCCTGTTTTGTTGGAACAATAAAAGAAGTTCCCTTGTCAAAACTTAATCCATTTTCATTTACATCAACTTTGGATGGATAAACTTCAATCTGATGCCTTTTTAATAAATCATACAATTCTTTAGTTCTATCAAAATCATTATTATCACCAAAAATATACGCTTTTGTTTTGTTGGTAGTTGCTTCATTTATAGCAGATTTGTAAAATTCTTTTTGATGTTCTAATAAAGCAGTTTTGTTGTGAACGGCACCTCGAAGTGTCGATAAAGAAGTGTTGAACTGATTTCTGATTGTTTGCGGAAAAGATAAAACGCCATTGACACTGTGCTGTAAATGTCCTCTTGAACTTGCCTGTTCAAACAATATACCCACGCAAGCATTTAGATCAGGATAGGTAGAACCTTTACCAATGTAAAAATCATCAAAACTTTCTCGTGAATAATATTGCGTTCCAATTGAATCTAATGCGTGGGCGTGAAAATTTGCCAACTCCTGAGTCAACTCAAATGTTCTTTGAGGTGTCAATGGATTGTTTCTGGAAGGGATACCTGGTTGAAAAAAATACGTGCTATTGGTCCCCATTTCGTGGGCATCTGTCAAAACATTGGGTTTCCACTCGTGGAACATTTTTATCCGTCCGATGCTTTCTGGATGTTGCAGCAAAAGCCAATCTCTATTGAGATCAAACCAGTAATGATTGGTTCTTCCACCTGGCCAAACTTCGTGGTATTCTCGATCATTGTTGTCTGGATTCAAGTTTTTATTTTTGTGGCGGTTCACCCAATTGGCAAATCTGTTCATTCCATCAGGATTGAAACAAGGGTCAAGCAAAATTACTGTTTCTTTCAAAAATTCTTCAACTTCAGCAGACTTAGCGGCTGCTAGGTAATAGGCGACCAACAGAGCTGCATTGGAACCACTTGATTCATTTCCATGTACCGTGTAACCCAAATAAACAATGGCTTTGTTATCAAGTTCATTTACATTTTTACCAGCAACATTGTCTAAATGTATGTCTTTTATTTTATTTAAATTTTTATGATTTTCTTCGCTTGTAATCGTCAACAATTTTAAAGGACGATTTTCATGGCTGCGAGCATATTCTTGAATTTTTACTTTGGAAGATTTTTCCGCTAATTCATTCATATAATAGATAAGCTTATCGTGCGAAACGTGCCATTCTCCAACTTCATGCCCAATAACAGATGCTGGTGTTGGAATATTTTTATCAAATTCAATGTGATCCGGGAAGTAGTAAGATAAATTTAATTGTGCATTTGCATTTATTGAAAGCAATACCGAAAAATATACTATAAATTTTAAACAGTTCATAATCATATGGTTAGTGGATTTTTATTCAACATTTATTAAATACGTTTATTACATATTGTAAAAACAATTTATGTTTTATTACGTATTTAACAATGTATATTTCCAAATAAAATTACTGAAAGGAAAGTTAAAATTAACATTATTGTAGAAAAATGATTAACGGTTTATCAATACTTGACTTTTTTATCAAAGATGCTGATAAATTAGAGGTTACTCTTTTGTGGAAATATCGAGTTGTTAATTGTATATACTTAACAATGTCAATTTTTAGTGTTATCATATTGATATTCCAACAGTTTGGGTATTTTGCGACTGAACCTACCTTAGTAATTTTCTTTTTCTTTAGTTTTCCGCTCATATTGATGAAATACCTAAAAAAGTTTAGTCTAATTATTAATCTTTTCGTTTTGTTTGGTTATTTAATTTTGTACTATAATATTAGCAAAACAGGTGGAGTGTTTTCGTATAATACAAAATGGTTGATTTTTGGATTGATACTTTGTTGCTATTCTCGATTGATTTATATGTTTTACTTGTTTCTTTTTTGTGTTTGTTTTTTAACCTATTTCTTTTTAAATACGAGTCCGGTTATTGATACAAGTGTTCTTGGAACCAACGTAGATTTCTATGTTGACTCAGTAGCATTTATTATTTCATCTTCCTGCTTGCTTTATCTGTATTTCAAATATCAGTCTTTTCTTTTAAATTATGTGAATATTAAAAATCAACAGCTTTTAGAGCAGAAAAGTCAATTGGAGGCTTCGCGAAATGATTTGAATGAAATGGCTTTGCAACTAAAAAAATCAAACGAAAAGCTCAAGTCATTTGCATACGCTTGTAGTCATGATCTAAAACAACCAGTGCGAAGTTTGATAAATTTTAATACGCTTTTGGATAATAAGATTAAGCAAGGAATTGTCGATGATGAATCAAAAATATTCCACCAATTCATAACTACTTCTAGTGAAAAATTAGATAAAAAAATTGAAGAGATTCTAAGTTTTGCTTTGGACGATGTTGATTTTTTGTCTGATAAACAAGTTTGTACTTTGGAAGAAATCGTTGAATCTGTAAAGAAAGATTTGGAAAGGCAAATAGTTGAAAATAAAGCTATCATTAACGTAAATAACAAAGAGAGTCGGTTAAATGTAAATAAAAGCCAAATAGAAAGGGTCTTTCAAAACATCATTTCAAACGCCATTAAATATAAATGCACAAAGAAGGATATTGAAATTGATATTGACTTGAAAATCGATCAAGAAAATCAAATAATTTGCGTTTCTGACAATGGAAAAGGTATTGCTGAAGAATTTCAAGATAAAATTTTTCAAAAGTTTTTTCAAACTGAAACTGTAGATAAAAAAGGGCAGGGAATAGGTTTGGCAAATTGTAAAGAAATTATTGAAAGTTTAGGAGGTAATATTTGGGTGCAATCAAAAATCGGTATTGGCTCAAAATTTTTCTTTTCTATTCCAAAATAACCTGAAATACTCAATTGCTTTTATCTGATTTCAAATCATTTTAATTTGATTTGCCAATATCAACTTCAAGCTCCAAATAATACCTGATTGTTTAAATTTCAATTTTACTAATACCAATTTTAATAAAGAATGACGTATAAAAATTCAAGAATTAAGCTTCGAATATTGAGCTATTCCTTAGCTACGCTGAGTATTTTTATCGAAAACATTGGAAGTTTAAAATTGAATTTATACGTAATTGTTTTTTGAATTTGGTATAAGGATCTGTTTTATACAAATTTGAATATAAAAAAAATGCTGTAATTCGCATTTAACAAATTACAGCATTTCATATTATAGCTTAATCAAATTTTAAAGATTTTACTCAATAGATTCTGACTTTTTCTTTTTCTTCTCCACTTTAATCTTAATGTTTTGCTCCTTGTCAACATCAATCAATAAAGTATCTCCCTCTTTGAAAGTATTGTTCAATATTTCTTCTGCCAACGGATCTTCAACATACTTTTGAATAGCACGGTGAAGCGGTCTTGCACCAAACTGAGGATCATATCCTTTTTCAGATAAATAATCTTTTGCTTTCTTAGACAATTTCAATTTGAAGCCCATCTTTTCAACACGCTCATACAAATCTTTCAAAGCAATATCAATAATCTTGTAAATTTCTTCTTTACCTAAAGAGTTGAATATTACAACATCATCAATTCTGTTTAAGAATTCTGGAGAGAAAGTACGCTTTAATGCATTGCCAATCACTCCTTTAGAATGTTCAGCCTCAGCTTCTTTCTTTGCAGTAGTAGAGAACCCAACGCCTGTTCCAAAATCTTTCAACTGTCTTGCACCAATATTTGATGTCATGATAATTAAAGTATTTTTGAAATCAACTTTTCTACCCAAACCATCTGTTAGAATTCCATCATCCAAAACTTGAAGTAAAATATTATATACATCTGGATGCGCTTTTTCAATTTCATCCAAAAGAATAACACTGTATGGCTTACGTCTAACTTTTTCTGTTAACTGACCACCTTCTTCGTATCCAACATATCCTGGAGGTGCACCGATCAAACGAGAGATCGCAAATTTCTCCATATACTCAGACATATCAATACGAATCAATGTGTCATCAGTATCAAACAAATATCTAGCTAAGGCTTTTGCCAACTCTGTTTTACCAACACCTGTAGGACCCAAGAAAATAAATGAACCAATTGGTTTTTTAGGATCTTTCAATCCAACACGATTTCTTAGAATTGCTTTCGTAATTTTTTTAACCGCTTCGTCTTGACCGATAACCTCTTTTTTAAGGTCTTCATTCATTCCAAGCAATTTATTACTTTCTGATTGTGCCACTCTCTTAACAGGAATACCTGTCATCATCGCAACTACTTCAGCAATATCTTCTTCATCTACAGGATATTTTTTAGTCTTTGCTTCCTCTTCCCATCTAGTCTTTGCATCTTTCAACTCTTTCTGATAACGCTTTTCCTGATCTCTCAATCTTGCTGCATCCTCATATTGTTGACTTCTGACAACTCTATTTTTTTCTTCTTTTACTTCTTCAATCTTAGCTTCAAGATCAATGATTTCTTTAGGGACATGAATGTTTTTAAGATGCACTCTTGCACCAACTTCATCCATTACATCAATAGCCTTGTCTGGTAAAAAACGGTCTGTAATATACCTCGTACTCAAAGCGACACAAGCATTTATAGCTGCATCAGAATATTCTACATTGTGATAACTTTCGTATTTTTCTTTGATATTGTTTAAAATTTCAAAGGTTTCTTCCATCGATGGCGGATCAACCGTTACTTTCTGGAATCTTCTGTCCAATGCACCATCTTTTTCGATGTATTGACGGTATTCATCCAAAGTTGAAGCACCAATACATTGTAACTCACCCCTTGCTAGAGCAGGTTTGAAAATATTTGATGCATCCAAAGATCCAGTAGCACCACCAGCACCAACAATTGTATGAATCTCATCAATGAATAAGATAACATCTCTGTTTTTCTCTAATTCATTCATAATCGCTTTCATACGCTCCTCAAATTGTCCACGGTATTTCGTACCAGCAACCAAAGCAGCCAAATCAAGCATTACAATTCTCTTATCGAACAATACACGAGAAACTTTACGTTGCATTATTCTAAGAGCAAGCCCTTCAACAATAGCAGTTTTACCAACACCAGGCTCACCAATTAAAATTGGATTGTTTTTCTTTCTTCTACTAAGAATTTGAGAAACACGTTCAATCTCCGTTTCTCGACCTACAATTGGATCAAGCTTGTCTTCCTCAGCCAATTTTGTAATATCTCTACCAAAATTATCCAGTACAGGCGTTCGAGATTTTGAATTAGTTGGTCTTTGAGAACTAAAACTTCCACCTCTTCTACCTTGATCATCAAATTCGTCATCATTGTCTCTAGGAAATTCCGATGAAGGATTTTGGCGAACAAAATTTAATTCAGATTTGAAATATTCATAATCCACTTTATATGCTTGCATTAATAATTGTGTAGCTATATTGTCAATATTTTTTAAGATAGAAAGCATTAAATGCTCTGTACCAATAACATCGCTCTTTAGTTGTTTTGCTTCTAGGACAGTAACTTTCAGAACTTGTTCAGCCTGTTTGGTTAATGGAATATTGTTCTCATCAAAATTTCGATGAGCGACTTTAAAACCAATAGCATCTTCAATTCTAGATTTGAAATCTATCAAATCTACGTTTAAAGAATTCATAACTTTTACAGCCAAACCTTCGCCTTCACGCATAATGCCAAGAACTAAATGTTCGATTCCAATGTAATCGTGTCCTAATCTCAGCGCTTCTTTTCTGCTGAAAGAGATTACATCTTTTACTTTTTGTGAAAATTTTGCATCCATAATATTTATACCTTACGAATTTCAGTCCAAAATAGGATGATGTTACTTTTTGACATAAAACAAGCAATAAAGTCAGTTCTTTGCCTACTATTTCTGCTAAAAAGTCATCATATAAACTAATTTTAACAATTCACTTGATTATTGTTGCATTCCTTACACTTCCAAAATTTATTCTCTCAACCAAATGAAAATTAAATATAGTATAGATTGTTAGTATTAACAATAATATTTAACGTCCTTTTTCAATTAGTTATGCACATTATTCAAGGTTTTTTAAATATTAGTGAAAAATAAATATGTTCCCTAGTATTCAAATGCTTATTTTTGTTCAAATTTCGATTTATAATATGAAATATACGGTAGATAAAAGGGATAGTTATACTATCCTGACATTGCAGGAGCCTAAACTTAATTCATTAGTTTCTCCTGAATTAAAAACAGAATTGATTTTGATGAGTAATGAAGGAATGAGAAACATCATTCTTGATCTCTCAAATGTTGAATTTGTTGATTCTTCAGGATTGAGTGCAATTTTGGTTGGACACAGAATTTGTTCTAATCAAGATGGTCTTTTGACAGTTTGTAGCCTCAATGACAATGTGGAAAGATTAATTAAAATTTCTCAACTTGACAATGTTTTAAATATCATTGCCACTGTACAGGAAGCTACGGATTTTACGATGATGCATGAACTGCAGTTGGAAATGAAAAAGGGGGGAGAGGCTAAATCTGATTCAGATCCTGAATAGCATTCCAAAGCTAAATAAATTTTGAAGTTCAGTGTTAAAATACTGGGAAGTAGCGGTGCTTTGCCTGCCTATAACAGGCATCCTACGTCCTTAATCGTAAATCAAAACGAGCGTTTGTTTATGATTGATTGCGGTGAAGGTACTCAAATGCGCCTAAATGATTTTAAGGTTAAGAAGGGAAAGATCAATCATATTTTTATCTCCCATTTGCATGGAGATCATTATTTTGGATTACTTGGCTTGATAACAAGTTATACTTTACTCAACAGGTCAACAGACTTGCATCTGTATGGTCCTCCACAATTGGATGAAATTATTGATGTTCATATTGGTATTTGGAGAAACGAAATGCCTTATAAACTAATTTTTCATCCTATAAATGCCGATGAGCCAAGCATTCTTTTTGAAGATGATGAGTTAATTGTTGAATCAATCATTCTCAATCACAGGATTGATACAACTGGTTTTGTTTTTAAGGAGAAACTACTTCCTCGAAAAATGATTAAGGAAAAGATCGTTGAATACAATATTCCTTATACTGTAATTAATGATATTAAGGCAGGCGCAGATTTTATTGATGCCGATAACAATACTATTCCAAATGCAGAATTGACAAACGATCCCAAAGAACCGAAAAGTTTTGCTTATTGTTCAGATACAGCTTATAACCCCTCAATGTTTGATCAATTACAAAATGTAAACTTACTTTATCACGAAGCAACTTTTATGGAAGATCAAGAGGAATTGGCGGCTAAAAAATATCATTCAACCACCAAGCAGGCTGCTCTTACCGCAAAGAGTATCAATGCTCAGAAACTTATAATTGGACATTTTTCAGCAAAATACAAAGACCTTGATCCATTAGCTCAGGAAGCTAAAAAGTATTTTCCTGAATCATATTTAGCCATAGAGGGGCAAGAATTCGAGGTTTAATTCAAATTAAAAACCAACAAATAATGGTCAAAGAAAAATTCGGACTTCAATTTGACTGTTTTAATTAAATTGTAATTTCTATCAGTCAACATTTTGATATATTCATCCAAATCATATTGATGTGGATGTAAGACATCTCCTGGAATTGCTGAAAATATCTTTTTAAAAATTTGATGATTATGAGCGTCAATTGTTACAACCAATTGACCTCCGTTTTTTGTTAAATTTTTTAGAATATCCCAGCTTTTATCAATATCAATTACATGATTGATGGCATTCATACAAAATACAACATCAAATTTTTCGACAATTTTAAGTTCTTCAATCGAACTGCTGATAAAATTTGTTTTAGGAAAATCTGTAAGATCAAAAAATGGCAATCTTGTTTTATATTCATCCAATAATGGATCAATGGCTGTAATGTCATGATTTGGATAAACAATAAAAATGCCAGCTGGTCCACAGCCGGCATCTAATATTTTTGAATTTTCATCAACCTCTAACTGATTACTAATTTTTGAGATCAAATCGTTCCAGTATTCTTTTTTCCATTTATAGTAAGTTTCCTTGTCTTTAGATTTAAGATAGTTTTGCCACCATCGCAACTCTGCAAACTGGGCAATTTTCCATCGGAAACGTTGAAACATTTTTACAATTTTGTTTTTTCTGCGTCAGCCATAAATTTAGCAAGTCCAATATCTGTCAAAGGATGATTTAACAATCCTAAGAACGATTTCAATGGACTGGTAACAACATCAGCACCCAACTCAAACGACTGAACAATGTGTCTAGGGTTTCTTATTGATGCAGCTAAAATTTCAGTCATTATGCCATAGTTGGCATAAATTTCTACCATTTGCTCAATTAATTTCATTCCATCCCAGTTGGTGTCGTCAATTCTTCCAATAAATGGAGAAACATA
>JAHDGP010000134.1:0-1066 GCA_020627525.1 Bacteroidota bacterium | reverse complement strand
AGTGGCACCTGCTTTAGCTGCAAGAATCGCTTGCCCTGAAGAAAAAACCAAAGTACAATTCGTTCTTATTCCATTATCAGAAAAGTGTTTGATCGCCTTTACTCCGTCGCGAATCATTGGTACTTTAACTACAATGTTTGGAGCTATCGCAGCCAGTTTTTTACCTTCTTCAACAATATCTTCATATTTTGTCGAAAATACTTCTGCACTAACATCCCCTTCAACCATTTCTGCAATGGTTTTATAGTGATTCATTATGGCATCAGTTCCTTTAATCCCTTCCTTCGCCATCAGCGATGGATTGGTTGTAACACCATCCAATAATCCCAAATCATTGGCTTCTCTAATTTCTTCTAAGTTTGCTGTATCTACAAAAAATTTCATTTTCTTAATTTTTCTGCAAAAGTAATGAGAATTGCACTGTTTCGATCATCAAATCTCGTTTTTTAATCAACTCGCAACCTTCCTATAGGAAGAAGGCACCTTGTAGCAAAAAAAATGAATTTTCCAAATTTATTTTTCAATTCTGATTTCATCAACGAAAATTTAAGCTAACGAAAAGCAGAATAAACTGTAAAACAACAGTCCCGTCAACATAAAATAAGAAGTGTTTATCTGAACAGTTTTCATTTGAATTGAACAAGAGGTATGCGGCCACCAAATAAGTAATTATTTGAGCGACAACAATTTGATAACTCAATGATTGAATTCTAAAAATAAATGGTAATGTGATTAAAATAAATCCAACAAAAAGTCCCAAATTTTTACTGCATTGCAATCCTAAAATGTTTGGAATTGTCTTGATGTTTTCTTGTTTATCTTGACTGGAATCTCTAATGTCAAATGGAATAGTGATGAAAAATATGAACAAGAATTTTTCAATAAACACGTAATAATTGTATGGATGATCCAGAAATATATTTTTTTCAACCAATGGTAAAATAGCTGTTGCGAACATCCAAACAAATGCAATGAGGAATATTTTTAAACCATTGATTTCCCGCAATGATTTGAATCCTGAAAAAAATAAAACAGGAACAGAGTAAAACAGTGTTAGTGCTGCTAA
>JAHDGP010000133.1 GCA_020627525.1 Bacteroidota bacterium | reverse complement strand
TTTTAGAAACGAAAATAGTAGCCTCGAAATAAAGGCAGTCATTTTTAATCTGTGTTCGATCTGTGTAATCTGTGGTTGATATTGGACCACAGATTACACAAATTGAACACAGATTTTTCTTTTGAAATTATTCATCCAACAAAAACAGATTTGATAAACTTTTTTTTACAAAAGACGCATTATGTTTTCATGATGCGTCTTTTGTAATTAAATAAGTTACTAAGGAATAGCTCATAAATAAGTGTCCAAGTTTGACCGAACGTCCGTTTTATATTTTAACATTATTCTAGCGGTTCCCCGCCGGGACATTTTTATGAAGCATAGCTGGGTCTACGGTGAATAAAAATAACGAAGAATAAAGTGAAAAGATATTATCAAAGTGGACAGTTATTTTTGAGCTATTCCTAATTTAAAATCGTAAAGGAATTACACAGCAACATAAACCCCATCTTTTGAAGTTTTGGACTTTTCTAATTTATATTCCTTACCTAAAACATCCATAGAAAGCTTTAAAATTGAACTCAGTTTACGGATCATTTCAAGTGTCAAGGCACGTTTTTTATTTAGAATTAATGATGCTGTAGTTTTGTCGAAAACGCCCTTTTTTACCAAATCATTAGCCTTTAATCCTTTGTTTTCCATCGTTAATTTTATTCTTTCTATTGGATCAAGGTTGTTTAGTTCACTAAAATCAATAGGAAATTTTTTTTGCTCATAACTGGTAAGTAAGAGTGTTAAATGTTCGGCTTTGTCACCTTCAGGTGTACCAGGTTTTGCATCAAATACTTCATTCAAAAGTTCTAAGTATTCTTCATATTGTTGTTCCGTTTTTATAATACTGTACATGATTGATTTGATTTTAAATTAATTAAATAACTCAGGTGATTGTCCTATATTATATTAGCATCTTCAATTTTATTGTATTCTGCATGAGTTCCAATAAATCGAACAAATGCAGTTTAGCTATTGTAATTAACTCTTAAAATAACTCTATAGTTTCCACCCTTTATATCAAAGCAAACTCTATTGTTTTCTAATATTGATGCATTTGGGTAATCATCCTTTAGTTCATTAACAGTGATCCAATTTGCATTCCTAAGAGCTTCCAAAAAACTGAGCATTGCTTTTCTTGAGTCTGCATGTTTGTTTGTAAACTCTTTGAACTTTTTCTCGGAAATTATGTTCTTCATTGCATTTTGGTTGTTTAATAGTTTTGAAACAAATATAACACAAAAGTTTGCAATTTGCAAACTTTATGTTATATCATAGTTATTGAATAGTTAATATGAAACGGAACAAATCAAACGAGCTAAGTAATTAATAAATTATTTTTCTATTTTGAAAAATGAACGAGTCCTCATGCCCTCCCTGAAGCAATCAATTTATCTTTGTGTCTGTATCTAAAGAAGGTTCCGCATAGAGCGCCAAAAGCAAAGCCGCCAATGTGTGCCCACCAAGCAATGCCACCGCCTGCACTTCCAGAGGTGAAAACACTGAAAAATTGTTGTGCGATCCACAAACCTAAAAAGTAGAGCGCCGACATGTGAAAGGTTCGGATAAAGAATAATATTTTAATTTGAGACTTTGGAAACATCACCAAATAAGCTCCCAGTATCGCCGCAATGGCTCCACTGGCTCCCACAGTCGGAACAGTGCTACCTGGACTGAAATAAGCATGAACGATAAAAGCGGTCAAGCCCCCAAGAATATAAAAGAAAAGATAAGTAAGGTTGCCAATGGTCGCTTCGATATTGTCCCCAAATACCCATAGAAACATCATATTTGAAATCATATGCATCCAGCTACCGTGCATAAACATACTGGTAAATAAAGTATGATAGTCTTCCCCTCTCGCAATCTCTACGGGAATACTGCCATATTCTGTCACAAACTGGGAAAGCCCAACATGTCCTAAGCTGAATTGATATACCCAAATCACCACATTCATTGCAATAAAAGCATAACTAATTATAGGTTTTGCACCACCTTTTACCTGATCATCGCCAATAGGAAAAATCATAATTGTATTTTTGCGTTAAGTAAAATGAAAAAAGTAACTTGTCTCAAGTTATTCTTTTCACTTTACTAAAAATAAAAGGAATGAGAATAGACAAAGCCAGTTTGGCATCATTATTTTATTCACATATCCGAAATTACGTTGTAATCTAAATTTATTTAAATTACAAGGTACTAAAGAACTTATCTTTATGATATACTGTTCTATCTGTTAAATTACACAATACGTTTGAAATTATGTTGAGTTTTTGGGAATTACAATCTTTTTTGACTTATGACACCATTATCATCGGTAGTGGGATAGTTGGTTTGTCTACTGCCATCAGTATCAAGGAGAAAGATACATCGCAGAATATTTTGGTAATTGAGCGTGGAAGCTTTCCATCGGGTGCCAGTACCAAAAATGCGGGTTTTGCCTGTTTTGGTTCGGTTTCGGAGTTGATGGCTGATCTTGAAGTCATGTCAGAAGAGGAGATTGTTGCGCTGGTAGATGAACGAGTCAATGGTTTGCAGTTGTTGCGCCTTCGTTTGGGAGATGATGAAATCGACTATAAACAATACGGTGGATACGAATTGATTTTTGAAGGGCAGGAACACATTGTTGAAAATATTGGAAAAATAAACGCGCTTCTGAATCCAATTTTTGGAGAGGATGTTTTTGTTCAGAAAGATGAAATGATTGCCGAGTTTGGATTTGATACCGAAAAAGTCAAGCATCTTATTTATAATAAATTTGAAGGGCAGCTTGATACGGGTAAAATGATGAAAGAGCTTTTGAATGAAGCACAGAAGCTGGGAATCAAAGTTATTACTGGTAGTAAGGTGGTAACTTATCAGGAGAAAGAAGAAGGTGTCAAAGTTGTTACCAATAACTTGGATTTGGGAGAGTCTTTTGCTTTCAATTGCGAAAGGTTGTTTGTCTGTACAAATGCATTTACCAAAGAACTTTTGGAGGATGTTGATTTGGAGCCAGGAAGGGGGCAAGTATTGGTAACAAAACCGATTGAAGGTTTGACTTTCAAAGGTGTTTTTCATTATGATGAAGGATATTATTATTTCCGAAATTTTGGAGATAGGGTGATTTTTGGTGGAGGTAGAAATTTGGATTTTGAAGAAGAAAAAACCACGGATATGAAAAACACTGAAACGATTATCAACGGGCTGAGTCAACATTTAACAGAAATAATTTTACCCGAAACCGAATTTGAAATAGATCATCAATGGGCGGGGATAATGGCTTTTGGAAAAAATAAACAACCGATTGTGAAGCAAGTTTCTGATAGGATATTTTTAGGAGTAAGACTTGGCGGAATGGGTGTAGCTATTGGCAGTAAAATGGGAGAGCGTCTTTCAGAGATGATTTTTCAAGAAGCTTAATTGAGATTTGACAACCGCATTAATCATAACAACATATAACAGACCAGACGCTTTGGAGCTGGTTTTGGAAACGGTGCTTTTGCAGTCTAAGATGCCTGACGAAGTGATAATTGCTGACGATGGTTCTTTGGAGCCTACTTTTGAAGTGGTAAAAAAATATCAAAATAGAATCAAAGGATTGCAACATGTGTGGCATAAAGACAATGGTTTTCGTTTGGCTGAAATTAGAAACAAAGCCATTGCAAAATCCAGTTGTGAATACCTGATTGTTGTGGATGGTGATATGCTTTTGCATAAAAACTTTGTTGAAACCCATTGTGAAAATGCTCGTGAAAATTATTTTATGCAAGGGTCCAGGGTGCTTTTATCTGAGGCAATTACTAAAAAATCTTTAGCAAAAAAAAATGTTGTTTTTGGTTTTTTTGACAAGGGTATAACCAATCGTTTTAATACAATAAATGCACCTGTGCTTTCAAAGGTGGCGAGTTCTGAAAAAACAGATCATTTAAAAGTGCGTGGTTGCAATATGGCATTCTGGAAAAAAGATGTTTTGAAAGTAAACGGTTTCAATGAAGACTTTCAAGGTTGGGGGAGAGAGGATTCAGAGTTTGTTGTGCGTTTATTGAATAATGGTGTGAAGCGAAAAAATTTAAAGTTGGTTGCCGTTGCTTATCATTTATTTCATCCAGAAAAGAAAAATCAAAAAGAAGAAATGAATGCAAACGATAAAATTTTACAAAAAACAATAGAGGAAAATAGGTTGTGGTGTGAAAATGGGATTGACAAACACATTAAAGTCTAATTAAAATGAGCCGAGCTTTTTCGACAAAAAGAGATATAATTGATGGGTTGAAGGCTTTTCCTTCGACGCTGAAATTTATTACCAAAAACAAAATGTGGCGATATTTTTTAGTGCCAGCATTGTTTGGGTTTTTCTGGTTTGGTTTTGTGCTGATAATGGCAGTAAGTTATATCGACAACATCGTTATAGGGATTTCAAACTTTGTAGGATACAATGATTGGACTTTTTGGGGAGCGGAAAAGTTGGAAGGCGTTTTCAATGTTTTGATAGGTATTATACTTTCTATTAGTGTTGCCCTGATGTTTTTCCTTACATTTAAATATGTTTTGCTAATTGTGCTTTCTCCTTTTTTAGCTTGGATATCTGAAAAGACGGAACACATTGTTGCAGGAACAACTTACGATTTTGAATGGTCTCAGTTTTGGAAGGATGTCGGGCGAGGTGTTTTGATGAATTTTAGAAATATGAGCCGAGAGATTCCTATTACATTGCTTTTATTCGCTTTAGGTTTTGTTCCTGGTGTTGGAATCGTAGCTCCTTTTTTGATATTTATCGTGAGTGCCTATTTTGTTGGTTTTGGGATGATAGACTATTTCCATGAAAGGAAAAGAATGGGTATCAGAGAAAGTGCTTCTATCATTAAAAAGCAAAAGGGTTTGGCATTTGCTTTTGGTGCTGGCTTTAATTTAATGATGTTTGTGCCACTTTTAGGAACAATGGTCGCACCTTTGTATACAATTATTGCAACGACAAAGACGGTTGTCGAGCGGGAAGAACAGTTAAAAGAAATTGAGGTATGAAGGGAAATTTATATTTAATTCCAAATTTGTTGGGCGGTGACGATACGAGCATTGTTTCAAAAAATGTGTTGGAATCCATCCAAAAAATAAAACACTACATTGTAGAAAATGAAAGAGATGCAAGGCGTTATTTGATCAAGTTGGGTATCAAAACTGCCATTGATGATTTGACATTTTTCGTTTTGGATAAGCACGATAAGAGAAAAAATATTTCGGAATTTATAAAGCCATTGACAAGCGGAACGGATATGGGATTGATTTCCGATGCGGGCTGTCCTGCCGTCGCTGATCCTGGTGCCTTGATCGTAGCGGAAGCCCATAAAAAAAGTATTCCCATTTTTCCATTGGTCGGTCCTTCGTCGATATTGCTTGCGCTTATGGCTTCGGGCTTGAATGGACAACAGTTTACTTTTTTGGGATATTTGCCTATTGAACAAGCTGAAAAATCAAAAAAAATAAAAGAACTGGAAAGGCAAATCGCAAAAGATGGCACTACTCAAATATTCATCGAAACGCCTTATCGAAATGATAAATTGTTTGATTTAATTGTGCGGTCTTGTAATAAACATACGAGTCTTTGTATTGCTTGTGATATAAGTTTGGAAACACAGTTTATCAAAACGAAAACAATTGAAGCGTGGAAAAAAAATAAACCGAACCTTCACAAGCGTCCAACTGTTTTTTTATTGGGACGCACGTTGTAGAGACGCAATGCATTGCGTTTCTCCTAAAACAAAAAAATATGTCCAATCAACCTATATTAAGTTTTAAGGAATTGATCAAGTTGCCACCAATTGGGCAGTTTGTATTGGTGCTTGTATTGACATTATCGGTTTTGTTTTCGTGCAAATTTTGGACAGAAAACCCTGAAGCCTATTTCGATATTTCTACAACAGGGGTCAGTTTTTATTTGTGGTTGAATACCTTTTTAATGTTTTTTTCAAAGAAAAAAATGGCTCCTTATCTTTTAATTTCAGTTATAGGGTTTGTATTGTTAACTATAATCCTAAATTATGCAGCCGACTATTTATCACCTATTGTTTTAGCAGAATCCTATGTTTATAAATCTCTAATTGCAGCGACGAGTATTTTTTATGGAATTGCTTTGACGGTTACTGTTTTTGCAAAAATAATAAGCTCAACTTTTGGTTTGAGAATGGGACGACCGGATGAGGAGAATTAAATACAGGATAGTCTTAAATTTGAAACTGAACTGTAATCTAAAAAAACTTTACATTTTAATAACTGTTTTTCTATTTGTGCAGCAGCATCTTTTTAGTGATGCTTGTTGCATTTGTTTGTAATGTATAGAAATAAATAGCATTTTATTAATGTGTAAAATCTGCTAGCTATTTATACAATGAAAAAAAATAAAAATGCAAGTTTTTGCGTTTATACGAATTTGAATATATAATGTTGTATTATAGTATTTGTTGAATGAGAAATAAAAAAGGCTACCCAAAAGGGTAGCCTCTCAACAAAAAGAACTCTATAATTTAATAACGATTTATCATACAACTAGACATTTTCAAAAATCAGTATCACTCCGCTGGAGCTTAAATCTTAATTGTTGCTTCTTCTACAAAAGTTGAGCTCCTCTGAAGCTAATAGATGATTTTTTTAAATGTTGTTTGTTTCTCCAAAATGTCTAGTTGTGCGACGACTTATTTATGTAGCAACATCTTTTTAGTGATGCTTGTTTCATTTGTTTGTAATGTGTAGAAGTAAATACCAGAAGTTAAATCTGATCCGTCAAATAATATTTCATTATTGCCAGCTGCTCTTTGTTCGTTGTCAATTAACCTGGAAACTTCTCTTCCGCTTGCATCATATACTCTTAAGCTGATAGTTGAAGCTTTGTCTAGATTAAAGCTGATCATAGTAGTGTTTTGGAATGGGTTGGGGTAATTGGTGACAGATTCTAATCCTTTTGCATTTAAACCTGTTTTGTATGAAACATTTTTTTGCTCACTTTTTACAGTTTCAGGGTTACTGTTTGATCCAGCTGTTCTATAAGCTCCACCACATCCATCAATAACTGCAGTTACAACCGCTCCAGTGTTTCCAGAGTTAAAGCCAGGATTCAGGCAAATATAATTTCCTGCGTCGTATTCAATTTGAACATTAGATTCAACTTTTTGTATTGTTGTAATAAAATCACTAACCTCATACTCAAAATCTATATTTAGTTCACCAATAAGATCCGCATCAGGAATACAGCATCCAGTTGAAGTCAGTAATGAGGCTCTGTCATTTTTCAATGCATCGTGCATTCTAACTTTTTGTCCTTCTGTAAATCTTACTCTGCATACTTTGGTATTGTAATCCATAAAATTATCAGTCATATCATTTTGATTTACTGTAAATGGATTGTTTGGGTCGTTCGGGTTAACATCACTAGTACAAGAATCATGTGTTTCATTGCATTCGATATAACTAGTAGAGTTATCGGGAGGTGTATCACAAACTTTATCACCATTTGCTAAACAATCATTATTATAGCAGCCACCTTCAAAAGTGTGCTGCACGTTTAGGTAATGACCAACTTCGTGTGGCAATGTGGATTTATCTAAATAATAATCAGAAACTACAATTCCATCTACAACATTTCCATGGCTGGAAGAATAGTAAGCATATCCTGCGCTTCCATCATTGCATAGACCATCATTATCATCATCGTCTATGTAGTAAATTTTATCTACAACCCAAATATTCATGTAGGAAGTTTGGTCCCAACGTCTTGCAGTTTTCATAGCAGTATCTTCTGTGTCAGAACACAATTCTGTGTATTGTGCAGATGCAAATCTAGTAATGCCATTGGTTGCGTTTCCAGATGGGTCATAACTTGCTAAACAAAACTCTATTTCAGTATCTACACCTACATTGTTTACATCCATGTAAGAATCATTTAAATATTGAATTGCATCAATAACTTTTTGATCGGTAACATTACTGCCAGATCCAATAGCATCATCAGGGTGATGGACTATGTGGACCACAACTGGAATGGTATAGGTATGCCCAACTACTTTATGTGGATTTTTGTAATAATTTACAGCTCTTTTATAGACATTTGCTTCAGTCTCTGAATATCTTTTTGCATAATCCGGGTCGGTTTTCATTTTACTCGCATGATGTTCAGAAGCTACGCACTGATAATCACGTTGTGCGTTTATGTTAATCATCCCTAGTAAAACAAAAATGCAAAAAGGTATGATATGAATATTATATTTTTTCATTTTATTATTTTTTGATAAATAAACAAGATTGGATTTGGCTGTCTTTGAAATCAGTTTACTTCTGCTCTAAGTCAGCTATTCCCTTATTTAATGCAGAAAATTCATTTTGCAAGTTTATGTACTGCGTTTTTAGAGCTTCTTTTTCCTTATTGATTTCAATGGTGTGTAACGAAAGCTCTTCAATTTGACGCAATAACTTGGCATCCATTTTTGCTACATTTATACCATTTTCAACAACGGATATAGCAGAAGGTACATTTGGTAAATGGTTGTTTTCTTTAACCTTTTCTTCAACAGTTTCAATGCTGTTTAGTTGGTAGTTGTCGGCAAAAACATAGGGATAAAATAATTTTTTTCATTTTAATAGGTGTTTTGGGGTATTAAATAATTTTAAGTATCAAATCAAAATAACATATAACAAATTTGAATGGCTCTTTCTCTTTTATTTCGTTAAAAAGCCTTAGCATTGATAGGTCTGCGTTTTTTTATAAAAAATAAAAATCATTATAAAATTTAGTTATAAATTATTCTGATTTGATACTTACTTATTATTTTTAAGCACTTCTACTTCTTTCATTAATTCAGATACTTGTTTTTGAAGCGCTTCTTTTTCTTTACTAGCTTCAATAGTATGTAACCAAAGTTCTTCAATTTGGCGCAATAGTTTTGCGTCCATTTCTGCTACATTTATACCATTTTCGACAACTGCTTCAGCAGAAGGAATATTTGGTAAATGTTTGTTTTCTTTGACAAATTTTTCAACTGTTTCAAGACTATTTAATTTATAATCATCAGCAAATACATAGTCGGCCCATTCAGCAGTGTTTTTCAAAGCAACCTTAACTTTTTCTGTTAATATGCCTTTTTCAACAAACAGTTTATAGTCACCAGGAGTTGATACATCACCAATACTTACTTTTTGATAGCGATTTATAGCCATTACTTCTCTCAAGCCTCCGCTTGTGTTAGATACCCAAAACTGTAATTCTCCGTTTGCTCCGTATTGTCTAATATTGGCTCTTTTTTTACTACTATGGTAAAACAATATGTTTGGATTGATGCTATTGCTTCCAGTGGATGTAAGTGCGATTGCTGAACCTGAATTTGTTTTTTCTTGAATGGTAAAAATTCCAGTACTATAAGGAGTTGTTGTGTTTATTGATACTTTGTCCAATGTTGATGTGACTCCATTAACAGTGTTAAATTGTGCATTTACATTTGTGGAAATTGATACTAAAATGATTGCACACAATAGGCTTAGAAACTGATTTGAGATTTTCATATTATTAAATTTTATTAAACATGTGAATTCTTAATTGACAATAAAAGGTTGATGTGATTTTAATAGTTGATTGTATTTATTGCAATCAGGTTAATCAATATCATTGCCTTTACAGTTTCAAAAGTAGAGCAAGGTTGCCATCGAAAAAATTACAAATTTTGGTAATTATCCTGTCTAAATTTGCATTAATTTTGCTCTTATTTATTTGTGTGTTAATGTAAAATATTGAAAGTGAGTTGTTTGTAATCTTTCTATTTGTTGGCAATTCTATTGAGTAAATTTCGAAAAAAAATAAATTTTATGTGCCTGAAGTGTTTCTTTTTCTTTATTAATTTCAATAGTATGTAACCAAAGTTCTTCAATTTTACGCAACAGCTTAGCATTTATTTCTGCTACATTTATACAGTTTTTAACAACGGCTTTAATCGAAAGTGTATTTAATTGGTGATTGTTTTCTTTAACAATTTCTTCAACAATGTCAATGCTGTTTAACTGGTAGGCTTCTTCAAAAATATATTCAGAACAATCGTTGGTGTTTTTCAAAGGTCTTTCATAGAGGAACTGTGAAATGCTTTTTTTGCCACTAAAAATTAGAAAAAGATAAATTCTGAATACTTGATTGTTTTTGTCTGGGAACTGTCCCTTAACTTATTGTTTTTACAGCCTCAAAAGTATTATAAGTAGGTATTTGAAAAAGTAGAAACTTGACTGTTTAAGGTGTTGATTAAGAGTTGTT